>DASUPM010000255.1:0-3025 GCA_036281095.1 Pseudorhizobium sp. | reverse complement strand
GGATAGAGCGGCGCAATCTGGCCCCTCTGAACCACACTCGCCATATACGAAAAGGCCCCGCCGGCGGGCGGGGCCTTGCAATCGAGCGATAGCGCGTCAGTTGCTGCCGTCGTTCGGGCGGTTGCGGCCGACATTCGAATTGGTCGATGCCGTCTTTCCGTCCGGCTCCTGGCCGTAATAGGTCCCGCCGAGATGGCCGCCGGCGCTGGTATTCTGCACCTGCTTTTCCGCGCGCTTCACCGCTTCCTTAACGTCGCTCTTGCTCATGTCTAGCCTCCATCGCGTGGTTGGGTACGAAGGCGTAACCGACGCGGGAGCGATCCGTTCCTGATTTTCCGGAACGGCGGTGGAGATCGACTGACCGATCAGCCGATCCGCTTGTAGAAGAGCGTCGTGCTGCAGAACCCGCCCTGCGGCCACAGCGCATAATCCGGAATGACGCCCACCCGTTCCCAGCCGAAGCGCGGGTAGATTTTTTCCGCGTCGCTGCCGGTTGCCGTATCGAGCACCAGCAGCGTGCGCCCGCGGTGCGCTGCCTCCGCTTCGACGGCCTCCATCAACGCCCGCGAAAGGCCCAGGCCCCGGGCGGAACGATGCACCAGGAGCTTCATCAGGTCGCCCCGATGCGGCTGGTTCGGCTTCGACGCCAGACCGACCTGCACCGTACCCACGATCCGCCCGTCGATTTCCGCTGTCGCCATGACGATGCCGCCCGCCTCAACCCCTTCCGCGACATCCTGCCAGTAGGCAACCGCGTCCGGCGGCCCGAAGGGCAGCATGAAACCAAGCGATGCGCCGCCGTTGATGCAGTCGGACAGCACTTCGCAGAGGTCCGGAATAGAAGCCCGCGCAGTCTCGGCGTCGGCGATACGGACAATCGGCGTCACATTGGTCTCCTGCACGTTGGCCCCCCGGTCGGGATCACCGCATCGCGGGCCGCCGCTCGTTCTCTCGATAATGGAAGCGACTGGATCGTCGGGCATTCTCAGCTTTCCGTCGAGGTCTGCAGCCAGGCCCGAACCAGTCCGGCATCCTCCCCGGCAAGAGCATGCCCCGCGTCGATGAAGTGGCTCGTAAGCTTTGCCCCGGCCTCCCGCAGCCAGGCCTCCAGACGCCGCGCCCCGGGTGCGCCCAGATCCTGCCGCCCGTTCACCATCAGGACCTCCGTCCCGGAAAGGTCGACAACCGGCGGCTCCTCCAGGACGAGCATCGGGCGCAGCAGGGCGACCCGGCCGATGAGGCCCGGACGAAGCGCCATGACCGCGGCGAGGAAGTTTGCCCCGTTCGACAGCCCGAGGAAAGTGAGCCGGCTATGCTCCAGCCGGTAGCCTTCGGTCGCACCCTCGACAAAGGCCGCGAAAGCCTCGGCTTCGGCGCGGATGTCGTTCTGGTCGAAGCTCGTCGCGGAGAATCGCCGGAACCATCGCGGCACCCCCTCCTCCACGGCCCGTCCCCTCACCCCGAGAAGCGTCGCCTGCGGCGCGATCCGGTGGGCGAGCGGCATCAGGTCGGCCTCGTTGCCTCCGCTGCCATGGAGAAGCACGATCGTTTCCTCCCCGGGCTCATCCGGTACGAAGAAGCGGTGCACGAAGGGCAGCTCGCGGCGCGGCATGCGCGGCTTTCCCGGCAGCGAGAACTGCGGCAGCAGGACCTTGAGATCCTCCTCACGCTCCTCATCGCCCGGCGGCACGAACAGCCGTTCCCCGAGGTGCCCCGGCTCCTCGTCGATGGCAAAGCCAGGCCCGTCGCTCGCCAGTTCGATCAGTGTGCCGCCGGGCTCGCGGACGTAAAGCGAGGTGAAGTACTTGCGGTCGTGGAAATTCGTCGGCGAGGAATTGCGCTTCGAAAGCTCCGCTTCCGCTTCTCGAACGGCTGCCACGTCGGCGGCGCGGAAGGCGACATGATCTGCCGTGCCCGTGCCGGGAATGCCCGGAACGTAACCGGACGCATCGCGCACATCCACCACATCCGTATCGGAGACCATCCGCTGCAGCGCGCCCGAGGCGGGGCCGGGCCTGTAGCCGAAGCGTGTCAGGAAGGCCGCCGTCTCCTCCGGCGTCTCCGTCAGCATGGTGACGGCCCTGATCCGGCGTACGGCCGTCCGGTCCTGCCCCTCCGCCGCAAGGTCCACATCATCGACTCCGACGAGCTTGACGATGATGCCGTCCGGGTCTTTCAGCCGCAGCACCGTCTCGCCGAACTCGTGAAGCGGTCCTTCCACCGGCACCCGGTGGCTGATGGCCCGCGTCAGCCATTCGCCGATCGCGTCCCGCGGCACGGCGAAGGCGATCTCCGACACCTGGCCGTTGCCGACCCGCCCGGATGCCCCCTCTTCCCAGACGAGAAACGTGACCAGCGTCCCGGGCGCCGCCTGCTCGTTCCCGTAGAAGAGATGCAGTTGCTCCGCGTCCTCGAACCCGCCGGTGCGCTTGACGAGGTTCAACCCGAGAAAGCCGGCGTAGAAATCCACGTTGTCCTGCACCCGCCGGGTGATCAGCGTGACATGATGAATACCGGTGGCAGAGGCAGAGGGTGACATGAGGGGATTCCGGTTACCAAAAACCGCAACCTAGTTGCTCGCGCCTCGGCAGGCTAGCGCGAAGGCATGGCAGAAAGGGTGCGCCCGCCTCAGTCCCCGGGCCTCTCCAGAGGCCACTCGATCACCAGCGTGAATCGATCTTCCTCCACCTTTCGCGAGACCGCCCCGCGCAGCTGACGCTTCACAAGCGTCTCGATGAGGCGGGTACCGAAACCTTCGGCGCCCGTGTCGACGGCGGCGACATTGCGCTCCTGCCATTCGAGCCGCGCGGCGCCTTCGGCGCTCCAGCGCACGTCGAGGCTTCCGCCGGCCTGCCCCAGCGCGCCGTATTTCAGCGCGTTTGTCAGAAGTTCATGCAGCACGAGCCCGAGCGCCTGGGCCTGGCCGGCCTGGAGCAACAAAGGCGGCCCTGCGGTCGTCACGGCCTCCATGCTGCCACCGACGGAGGCGAGTTCCGCCTGCAGGAGCGCGCGCAGATCGACCCCT
>DASUPM010000254.1:0-2589 GCA_036281095.1 Pseudorhizobium sp. | reverse complement strand
CCTCCGGTGGCGTGCGGCAAGCATGCCGTGCTTCGGCGTGAACAGGAAGGCGGTCAGGAAGATCATGGTCTGCAGCACGACGATGATGCCGCCGGTCGCCCCGTCGAGAAAATAGCTCAGATAGGCTCCCGCAAAGCTCGTTCCCGCGCCGATGCCGAGACCGAGCAGGATGACCCGCTCGAAGCGGTCCGTCAGGAGGTAGCCGGTCGCTCCGGGCGTGACGACCATGGCGACCACCAGGAAAGCGCCGACCGTCTGCAGCGCGGCCACGGTGGAAGCGGCGAGCAGCGTGAAGAACAGCACCTTCAGGAGGTCCGGCGTGAGGCCGATGGTCCGGGCATGGTTCTCGTCGAAGAAGGTGACCATCAGGTCCTTCCACTTGGCCGCCAGGACAAGGAGGCTGACGCCGCCGATGATGACGAGTTGCAGCGTATCGGCGGGCGTGATCGCCAGGATGTTGCCGAGCACGATGGTCTGGATGTCGACCGTTGTCGGCGACAGCGAGACCATGAAGAGGCCGAGCCCGAAGAAGGAGGTGAAGATCAGCCCGATGATGGCGTCCTCCTTCAGCTTGGTGCGCTGGTTGAGGAACAGCATGGCGCCGGCGGCGAGCCCGCCCGAGAGGAAGGCGCCGAGCGCGAAGGGGAGACCCAGCATATAGGCACCCGCCACGCCCGGAACGATCGAGTGGGAGAGCGCGTCGCCGATCAGGGACCAGCCTTTCAGCATCAGATAGGCGGAGAGAAAGCCGCAGACGCCGCCGACAAGAGCACTCACCCAAATGGCATTGAGCATGTAATTGTAGGTGAAGGGCTCAAGAAGCGTCTGGAGCATTCTTTGTGTCCTTTCGCCTCTGCTGGCCGTTGCCGTAGACGACGAACGGGCGTTCGTCGTCGCTGATGACCTTCAGGTGCCGCGGATCGGCGTCGTCGTGAAGATCGGCTCCGCCGAGGATGAAATGACGCAGCACACCGCCGAAAGCCTGTTCGAGATTGGCTTCGTTGAACGTGTCCTCCGTCCTGCCGTGGGCCAAGACGGTGCCCTTGACAAAGACGGTGCGGTCGCAGAAGTCCGGCACGCTGCCCAGGTTGTGTGTCGAGACGAGCATCACCCGTCCCTCGTCGCGCAGGCTGCGCAGGAGATCGATGATCTGTTCCTCGGTGGTCACGTCCACGCCGGTGAACGGTTCGTCGAGCAGGATCACCTGCCCCTCCTGTGCCAGCGCCCGGGCAAGGAAGACCCGCTTGCGCTGCCCGCCGGACAATTCGCCGATCTGGCGCTTGCGATACTCCTCCATGTTCACACGCCGCAGCGCCTGCGTCACCAGTTCATGGTCCCGGCGCGAGGGGATGCGCAGGAAGTTCATGTGGCCGTAGCGGCCCATCATCACGACGTCCTCTACGAGAACCGGGAAGTTCCAGTCGACCTCCTCCGCCTGCGGGACATAGGCGACGAGATTGCGGCGGAGCGCCTCACGCGCGGGCAGGCCCAGAATTTCCACCGAGCCCTGCGACAGCGGAACGAAGCCCATGATGGCCTTGAACAGCGTCGACTTGCCGGCTCCGTTGACACCCACGAGTGCGGTGATCGTTCCCTTGGGCACGGAAAAGGTGGCGTGGCGCAGGGCCGTCAGACCGCTGCGGTAAGCGACGGTAATGTCGCTGACCACCAGTCCGTCGGCAGCCGTCTTCGCCTTCCCCATGATCATCGTGCAAGTCCCTCGGCGATGGTCGTGGCCGTCACGCTCAAGAGGTCCAGATAGGTCGGCACCGGGCCGTCCTCCTCGCTGAGCGAATCCACATAGAGGACGCCGCCATAGGCAGCTCCCGTTTCGCGGGCCACCTGTTCGGCCGGATCGGAGGAGACGGTGCTCTCGCTGAAGATCACCTTGATCTGGTGTTCGCGCATTGCGTCGATCACCGTGCGTACCTGCTGCGGCGTGCCTTGGCTGTCCGCATTGACCGGCCAGAGATAGAGTTCCTTCAGCCCGAAATCGCGCGCCAGATAAGAAAAAGCGCCCTCGCTGGTGACGAGCCAGCGGTGGTCTTCGGGAAGGGCGCCCAAGGTTGCCCGGATGGGCTCGACCGCCGCCTTGATCTTCTCCACATAGGCCTTCGCGTTCGCATCGTAGGTCGTAGCGTTTTCGGGATCGATCGCGCCCAGTCCCTTGCGGATATTCTCGACGTAGATGACTGCGTTCTCCGGCGACATCCAGGCATGCGGATTGGGCTTGCCTTCATAGGAGCCGCCGGCGATCGGCATCGGATCGACTCCGTCGGAGACCGTCACGCCCGGAACTTCGCCGAGATTGGCGAGAAACTTCTCGAACCACAGTTCCAGGTTCAGGCCGTTGCGCAGAACGAGGTCCGCGTCCCTGGCGCGAAGAATGTCGCGCGGCGTCGGCTGGTAGTTGTGGATCTCGGCCCCGGGCTTGGTGATGCTTTCCACGTCTGCAGCCTCGCCAGCCACGTTGCGCGCCATGTCGGCGATCACGGTGAAGGTAGTGACCACCTTCGGTTTTTCCTGCCCGATCGCGCCGACGGGGAGCGCGAGAAGTGCAAGGGCAGCGAGAGAGCTCAGGCGGAAGAT
>DASUPM010000253.1:0-4581 GCA_036281095.1 Pseudorhizobium sp. | reverse complement strand
GATCCTATCCGCTAGCGGCAGCGGCTCAAGTCCGTCAAGTCCATTGTCCGGTCCGTGTCCGGCAGCTCCTGTCTGTTGCGCTTCTGCACGGTGAAGGGGAAGCGTCTATGGGCATCACGGATCGACTTAGAAAACAAACTCCACCGAGGTCAACGGCCAGCAGCCGAGGGTCCATTCGATTGGCCGGGACTGGTGGTCATGATTGATCGCGTTGACGCGGAAGACCGGCGTGCCGGGCGTCAGCTTCAGCAACACAGCCTCGTCCGAGGAGGCAAAGCCGCCGCTGATGCGCGTTTCCTCCCGGTGATACTTGCCGATGCCATGCGCCTTGAAGACATCGGTGACGGACTGTCGTTCGCGATAAACTTCCTCGAAGTCCTGAAAACGATGCGCCGGGAAAATCTTGGTATTGACGTAGAGTGGCTGCCCGTCGGCGCTGCGGGTCCGGCAGAGCCTGACAATCTCTTCGCCCTCGGAAAGCTCAAGCCTCTTCGCCACCGCCGTCGTCACCGTCTCCCGGCAGAGCACCAGGGTCTGGGTCACGATCTCCCGCCCACGCGCGTTGAAGTTTTCGAGGAAGGGCCGGTCGTCGCGAACGGTGAAGACGGAAGGAAGGCTGCGGACGAAGATGCCCACGCCCTTGCGCGCCGTCAGATGTCCTTCGCGCTGCAGCTGCTGCAAGGCACGCCGCAGCGTGATGCGGGTGACGCCGAGCTTGTCGGCCATGTGGTTCTCGCCCGGCAACTGGCTGCCCGGCGCCAGAAAACTGGTTTCGATCAGGCCGAGGATATGGTCGTAGATCTGCTGCCAGATCGGCATGTCGCTGCGCGACCGGAAGACGACATCCTCGAAGCCGGCGAGAAGATCGCCGCTCCTGTCGGAGCTCTGCATCGGATTCGTGTTCGCTTTCATCCGCGGTCTCCAGTCGCCAGCAGGCTGCGCACCGGCAGGTCGTGCAATCCTGAAGAATAGGCCATACGTCCTCCCGTCATCGTGGCGACAACCTGCGGATGGCCGGGCTCGCTCGCGTCGACCAGGATCAGGTCTGCGCGCAGGCCGGGCTGCAGCAGTCCCCGATCGGGAAGACCCGCTGCCTTGGCGGCATTGGCGGACACGAGCGCCCAACTGGCTGCGAGCCCGGACAGATCCGGCCCCGCCAGCTTGAAGGCGGCGTGCAGCGGCGAGGGGTAGTGATAGTCGCTGGTCAGCACGGTGCAGATCCCGTCGCGTACAGCTTGCGTCGCATCGAGCGCGCCGTTGTGGCTGCCGCCGCGAACGACATTCGGTGCGCCGAGCACGATCTCTTCTCCGGCTGCACGTGCCGCCTCGGCGGTTTCCCGGTTGAGCGGAAATTCGGAGGTCACGGCGCCGAGCTTGCGGAATGCCGCCCGTTCCTCCGGCGAGGCTTCGTCATGAGCAAGCAGGACATTGCCGGAGGTTTTCACTGCCGCCGCCAATTCCTCGATTGCCTCCGGCACCTCCTCGCGACGTGCCCAGACGCTGTCCAGCAACTCCCGGTACGCCTCCTGGCTCAGCCCCGCCCGCGACGCCATCTGGCCGATCTTGCGGACGATGGTGCCCTTCATGACCGTACCCGTCGTGTGATCGTTCAGCGCGACGATCGGTTTCGGGTCGAGCGAGAGCCACTGCATGACCGTCGGCAACTGGTCCAGCGCGAATGTTTCCCAGCGCAGGTGCAGGCGGGTGTCGCAGCGCAGGCCCGAGCGGATGCGCATCAGGGTCGAGATCAGCTCTATCGCCGCCTCCACCGAGCGCAGGCCTGGCTCCCAGGAGATGGTCACGCCATGGAACGCGGTGGTGATGCCGTTGGCGACGAGTTGCCGGTCGGTGTCGCGGAGCGCAAGCGCCGTATCGAAGCGCACGCCCGGCCGCGGCATCAGTTGACGCTCGAACCCGTCCCCATGGATATCGACGATACCCGGCAGGACCAGGAGGCCTTCGGCCTCGATCACCCGTGCATCGCCGGTGGGTGATGCGGCGATCCGGCCGTCGCTTACATGGATGTCGGCTTTGGTCAATCGGCCTGCGGCAAGCGTGCGGCCGCCTCTGATGGTCCAGTTCATCGGTGTTCCTAGAGGGTGGTTCATGAGAGGGTGAGGTGTCATGCGGACGTCATCTGCTGTCTATACAGGTATCGCGTCGAACACGTCCTGTCTATACAGCAGAGGGAAAATCATGATCCGCAAAATTGCCGCCGCACTCGCGGTCACGCTTGCCACGGCCATGCCGGTGCTGGCAGCCGAACCCGTCAAGTTCGCCGTAACCGACATCGAGGGCCTTGAAGCCCTTCAGCAGGAATTCGGCGCCTTCGAGACCGCGCTCGAAGAGGCTACGGGGCTCGAGATCGAGCTCTACCCCGTTGCATCCCGCACGACCGCCGTCGAGGCGCTGAACTCGAAGCAGGTCGATCTGGTGCTTACCGGCCCGGCCGAATACGTCGTGATGAAGGAACTGAGCCAGCCGAAGATCGTCGTGGCCTGGCAGCGCCCCGACTATTTCGCCCAGGTTGCCGTTCTCGCCGACGGTCCGATCCGCACGCTGGAAGACCTGAAGGGCAAGAAGATCGCCTTCGGCTCCGTCGGCTCGACCTCGCAGCATCTTGGGCCGGCACAGACGCTCGCCGACTTCGGCCTCAAATACGGCACCGACTACGAGCCGGTGATCATCTCCCGCAATGTTGCCGCCGAAGCGCTGATCCGCGGCGACATCGCCGCGATCGGCCTCAACTTCGGCCACCTGGCCTCGGTGCGCGAAGCCTTTCCGGACAAGGCCTTCTCCGTGATCGCCCGCGGACGCGACCTGCCGAACGACATTCTCGTCGCCCGCAAGGACATTTCCGACGACGTGTTCGAGACCGTGCGCGATGCCTTCGCCGAGAAGGGCAACGAGCTGATGCAGGCAGTGCTCAACGGCGAGGACAATCAGAAGTTCAAGGGGGGCTTCTTCCTGACGGATGTGAAGGACGGCGACTACGACTACGTCCGTTCCATGTACCGCACGATCGGTGTCGACACCTTCACCGACTTCGTCAACTGAGCGGCGACGCCATCCGACCCGAGGCAGCCGGAGCTATCCGGCTGCCTCCACTGCCATCAGAGGGACACATGCTGCACCAGACCGACATCACGAGCGAGATCATCCGGGCACGGGACCTGACGAAGAAATATTCGAACGGCAGGACCGTTTTCTCCGGCGTCGGCCTGAGCGTCTCGGCAGCGCAGCGGATCGCCCTGATCGGCTCGAACGGCGCCGGCAAGTCGACACTGCTCAAATGCCTGATCGGTCTTCTGCCGCTCAACGGGGGCGAGGTCAGCACGCTCGGCGAGAACATCGGCATCTCCCCGTCGCCGCGCCAGCTGCAGCGGCTGCGGCGGCGCATCGGCGTGGTGTTCCAGCATCACGGGCTGGTTGCCCGGCAATCGGTGCTGACCAATGTGGTTCACGGCAATCTGGGCCTTGCCGGCGGCTGGCATGCGTGGCACCAGAGTATCGCGCGGCAGGCATGGCGCCAGGATGCGCAGGAGGTGCTTGCGCAGGTCGGTCTCCGCGACAAGGCCGCAGCGCGCGCCGACGAACTCTCCGGCGGGCAGGCGCAGCGGGTCGCGATCGCCAGGGCTTTGATCCGCAGGCCGCAACTCCTGATCGCCGACGAGCCGGCCGCCAGCCTCGATCCGGCGTCCGGCCGCGACGTGATGGCACTCTTCTCGCAGCTTGCCCAGAACAGCGGCATCACCCTGATCTGCACGACCCACGACATGGACCACGCGCTGGAATTCTCCGACCGCATCATCGCGCTGAAGTCCGGCTCCATCTTCTTCGATCAGCCGACGCGCGACGTGACGCGCCGCCACCTGCAGGAGGTCTTCCATGCGTGAGGCGATGCTTCCCTCGCGCGTCACGCGGCTGTCGCCGCTCACCTTCGCGCTTCTGGTCGGTGCCGGGGCGCTTTTGATCGTCTCGATGCAGCAGGTCGCGCCGTCGCCGGGGCAACTCGCCCAGGGCGCTCCGCGCATGGCCGAACTCGTCGGCCGGATGCTGCCGCCGAACCTCGAAACGGGCTTCCTGCAGCGCGTCTTCTGGCGGATGATCGAGACATTTCAGATCGCACTGGTAGGCACTGCCATCGGCGTGATCGTCAGCCTGCCGATCGCGTGGCTCTCGGCGAAGGGAATCTCGCCGGCCGGCGCAACCCGGCACGTCTTCAAGATGATGGTATCGTTGTTCCGTACCGTGCCGGACCTTGTCTGGGCGCTGATCTTCGTCGCCTCCGTCGGGCTCGGTGCCGTCGCCGGCACGATGACCATCGTCGTCGATACGATAGGCTTTTGCGGACGCTTCTTTGCCGAGGCGATGGAAGACGCCGACAAGAAGCCGCAGGAGGCGCTTTTCGCCATCGGCGCCAGTCGCTTCTCCGTGCTCTGCGGCGCCGTTCTCCCCGATGCCATGCCGTCGCTGATCAACACGACGCTGTTTGCCCTTGAAAAGTCCGTCCGTTCTTCGGTGGTGCTTGGCTTGGTCGGAGCCGGCGGCATCGGGCAGGAATTGAAGGTTGCCTTCGAT
>DASUPM010000252.1:0-7539 GCA_036281095.1 Pseudorhizobium sp. | reverse complement strand
GTCCCGCTCGGCTTCGCTGAGATCGTAGCCCAGGTCGTCCGCCTCCCGGCGCATGCGGCGCCGGTCGCGCTCCAGGTCGTCGATCCGGTCGCGCAGTTCGCGCCGGTCCTTGCCCTCTGCCTTCTTCATCTTGTCATGCAGACGGTCCGCTTCGGCCTCGCTGGAACCGGCGCTGGAGTTCAGCGAATTGATCCGCGAGCGAAGGTCGTGGACCCGCTTGCCGAGGCTGTATCCGCGCATGAAGTCCGATGCCTGTTCCGGCGGGCAGACATTGTAGTAGGCGTGTCCCGCCTCGCCGTTGGACGCGCCGCTGAGCGGCGTGCAATAACGGGTAAGCCCCGTCCGGTATCCCTCGTACCACAGCGTCTGGTTTGGGGTGGCGCCGCTCTTGGAGCAGGACCGTACGTGATCGGCGAACCGGCTCTGCGGATCATAGCCCGCGGCACCGTCCGTATCGCCGACCACCCTCCAGTCGGCCACCCGGCACTCGTCCTTCGACATGGTATTGCACGAGGCAAGCGACAGCACGACGGCCGCGATGCCTGCAAATGGCAGCAAACGCATTCCCTATTCCCCCAAAAGAAAATCCCCGATCTGCTATAAGCAGAAAAGAGAAAGACATCCTAGGGTTTTATCGCCCATCCTGCTCGGAAAGGATGTATATTGCTAGAATACCTGCTGCTTGCACCTGCCGTGTTTCCGTAGCTACGCTTGTCACACGCCTGTTAAACTCCGCTGGTCTACGGGCGCGATCCTATGTTTTTCGGATCAAGCGCCCGCATGTCCCACGACCTTCCCCTGATCCGCTTCGGCGTCGTCGCCGATCCGCAATACGCACCGCTGCCGCCCAATCTCGTCCTGAACCGGCATTTCGCCCAAAGTCTCGCAAAGCTGGACCAGGCGATCGGCGTCTTCAACAGGGAAGATCTCTCCTTCGTCGTGACGCTCGGCGACCTCGTCGACCGCGGCTTCGACAATTTCGATGCCGTGCTCGCGCGATACGAGGCGCTGCGGCATGAAAGCATCCTGCTTCGCGGCAACCACGATTTCCTGGTGGCGCCGGAGCGGCTGGCGGAGGTCCATGCGCGGCTGTCGATGCCTGCGCCCTACCACCATTTTACCCGCAACGGCCTGCGCTTCGTCGTCATCGACGGCAACGAGGAAAGCCTGTTCTACACGCTGAAGGACGATCCGCGCCGCGCCCGGGCGGTGGCGAGGCTGAAGGCGCTGGAAGCGGCGAGCGCCGTCAATGCGCAGACCTGGAACGGCGGCATCGGCGACGGGCAGTTCGACTGGCTCGCCGGCGTGCTGGCGGATGCCAGGGCCTGCGGCGAGAAGGTCGTGGTGATGGGCCACTATCCGCTTTTTCCGGAAAACGATCATAATCTGTGGGACTGGCAGCGCGTGACCGAACTGTTCCAACGATCCGGCAATGTCCTTGCCTATCTCAACGGCCACAACCACGCCGGCAATCTCGGCCGCCATGGCAGTACCTGGTACGTGAACTTCAAGGGCATGGTGGATACGGAGACCGAAAACAGCTTCGCCGTCGCCGAGATCTTCGCCGACCGGCTGGAGATCCGCGGCTTCGGCCGCGAAGAGAGCCGCGTGCTCGATTTCGCGCTTTAGCCCGCCGCGGCGCCGGCACTCGCCTGCCAGCTGTCCACCCAGAGCTTGCGCAGCCGGTCGCCTTCGCCGGGAAAGAAGTCCGCCGCAGGATCGCAATGCTCCACCCGGTCCGCCCGGAAATTGCGGATCGCCTGGCGCAGTTCGCACCAGGCGACGATATTGGCGGTCTGCGAATAATAGATGAGCGCGATCGGCCGGATGGTTCGCTCCGTCAGCCGCGCCAGTTCGTCGCGGTAGTCGATGACAAGCTTCTGTTCGTCCCGGATTGCGCGCCGGACGAGCGCAAGATCGACCGCCTCCGGCGCGGGGGCGACGCTTCCCCAGGCATGCAGCGCATTGGTCGAGAAGGTCGCGGCAAGCGGCGGCGGCACGGCGGCGGCGATCTTGCGGTTTGCCTGCAGCGCCGCCTGCCTCAGGCCCGTGTCGCCCGTGCGCTGCAGGAGGGCGAGCGCCAGCACGATCGCTTCGGTTTCCTCGACCGTCAGCATCAGCGGCGGCAAGGTGAAGCCCGGTCTCAGGATATAGCCGATGCCGCGCCCGCCCTCGATCGGCACGCGCATCGCCTGCAGTTCCACGATGTCCCGGTAGATGGAGCGGACCGTCACCTCCAGCTGCACCGCGATCTCCGCGGCCGTCACCGGCCGTCTCGCCAGCCGGAGAATCTGGATGATCTCGAACAGGCGTGACGCCTTGCGCATTACCGTCCTCCGGCCATCGCAACTGACAGAACGCTGTCAGTTGCCCCTCGCTATATCGCCGCACATCCGATGGAAAAACAAGCGTCGACCGGTCCGTCGGCAGTGCGGCGACGACGGAAACTGACATGACCTATGGCGAGAACCTCTGGCTCTTCTTCACCCTCCTCTTCGGCATCATCGTCGTGCCGGGCATGGACATGATCTTCGTTCTTGCCAATTCGCTCGGTCGCGGGCGGGCGGCGGGCCTCGCCGCGACGGCGGGCATCATGGCGGGCGGGCTGGTGCATTCGCTCTACGGCGCGCTTGGCGTCGGTCTGCTGGCGCGTTTCATCCCCACGCTCTTCACACCGCTGCTGGTTGCCGGCTCGCTCTACATGGCATGGATAGGCTTGACCCTGGTGCGCAGCTCGATCGTCATCGAGGGCGTCGGCCTGGCCGGAACGACGAGCCACTGGCAGGCCTTCCGCCGCGGCGCGCTTACCTGTCTGATGAACCCCAAGGCTTATCTCTTCATGCTGGCTATCTACCCGCAATTCCTGCGACCCGATTTCGGCCCGCTCGCACCGCAGGCGGCGGTGATGGCGCTGATGACGGCCGGCACGCAGCTTGCGGTCTATGGTGGCCTCGCCGTCGCCGCGGGACGGGCGCGGGATGCGATCGTCGGCAATGCGCGCGCCACGGTCTGGATCGGCCGAGCCGCCGGCCTGCTGCTCGTGGCTGTTTCGCTTCTGACGCTCTGGGAAGGGACGGCGGGTTCGGGGCTTGCGGACGTGAAGCCGTAGCGGGTTGTTTTTCAACGCAATCTCACCGCTTTGTTACTTTGTTCCCGGACGCGACGCAGTCATGTTGCGTCGCATCATCCGGCCGTCCGGCCGGTAGCCCCCCGGGTATCCAAGGAGAACATCGTATGCGTCTGAAATCCGTCGTCATCGGAGCCGTCGCCGGCTGCCTCTGTCTGTCCGCCGCCTTCGCCCAGGAGGAGCCGCAGGCGGCCCGTCAGAACCTGATGAAGGGCATCGGCCAGTCCATGGGAGCTCTGGGCGGGATAGCAAAGGGCGAAAAGCCCTATGACGCGGCGGTGGTGCAGACGGCGCTCGAAACGATCAGCGCCAACATGAAGGCCTTCCCGGACCAGTTCCCCACGGGTTCGGAAACCGGCATGGAAAGCGAAGCGGCGCCGGCCATCTGGGAAAACATGGACGACTTCCGCGCGAAGTCGCAGGAGCTTGCGTCCGAGGCCGACACGTTGCTCGCTTCGGTCCCGGCGGACCAGGCAGGCGTCGGTGCGGCCATGAAGGCGCTCGGCGCCACCTGCGGCGATTGCCACCAGACCTACCGCCTGAAGCGCTGACATTCGGAGGGGAGGGCACCTGCGGTTTCCCACCGCGGCGCCTTCCCGGCATTTACTGCGTTGAAACTGCGGAACTATCACCGCCTTGTGATTTTCTCCTCTGAAGCTCCCGGAGCATCGTGGGTTCGCAACAGCCGGCCCTGCCGGCGCTTCGGGAGGAAGATCGATGCGATTGACGTCTTATGCCATTGCGGCCGGTGCCGCCTGTCTCTGTCTTTCCACGGCTCTTGCGCAGGAAGAGCCGCAGGTCGTACGCCAGAACCTGATGAAGGAGATCGGCCGCTCCGTCGGGGCGCTGGGTGCGATCGCCAAGGGCGAGAAGCCTTATGATGCCGCGACGGTGGAACAGGCACTGACGACGATCAGCACCAATAGTCAGGCATTCCCCGATCAGTTCCCCGCCGGAAGCGAAACGGGACATGAGACGGAGGCATTGCCGGCGATCTGGGAGAAGCCGGAGGAATTCCGCGCCAACGCTGAAAAGCTCCACACGGAAGCCGAGACCCTGCTGGCGTCCATGCCTGCGGACCAGGCGGCTGTCGGAGCGGCGATGAAGCAACTCGGCGCGGTCTGTTCGGATTGCCACGAGACCTTCCGGGCCCGGAAACAATAGAGCAATCGGGGCCGGCGGTGGTTCGCTCTCCGCCGGCCCCGTCCATGAATGCTATCGGAGATGAGAATGGCTTTGCGGTGGACGAGGGTCCTGGGTGCCGGTGCGGCAGTGATTGCGATCGGCGTGGCGGCCGCCTGGTTCGTGGCGAAGCCCGATCCATTGCGGGAGGAAACCTGGGCAAGCCTCGGCGAACCGGACCTTGCGCGCGGGGAGACGCTGTTCTGGGCCGGCGGCTGCACCGGCTGCCATTCCGCGGACGGCGCGATGGGCGACGATGTTAAGATCATGTCCGGCGGCCTGGCGCTCACCAGTCCCTTCGGAACCTTCCACGTGCCGAACATCTCGCCCGACCCGCAGGCGGGCATCGGCGAATGGACGCTCGCGGAATTCGGCAATGCCATGCTCCGCGGCGTCGGCAGGCAAGGCGAGCACCTCTACCCGTCCTTCCCCTATACCTCCTATGCCCGCCTGAGCCCGGAAGATGTCAACGACCTCTTCGGCTATCTGAAGACGCTGCCCGCGAGCGACAACGTCGTGCCGCCGCACGAACTCGGCTTCCCCTACAACATGCGCGCCGCGCTGGGCGGCTGGAAATTCCTGTACTTCAACGACGCGCCGCGGGTCGAGCTTGCCTCCGCCGACGAAAAACTGCAGCGCGGCCAGTTCCTCGTCGAAGGCCCCGGCCATTGCGGCGAATGCCATACGCCGCGCAATGCGCTGGGCGGGCTCCAGACCGCCCGATGGCTGGCCGGCGGGCCGAACCCGGAAGGCGAGGGGCGCATCCCCAACATCACGCCGGGTTCCCAGTCGGTCGGCTCATGGAGCGAATCCGATCTGGTCGACTACTTCCAGACCGGCTTCACCCCCGACTACGATTCCGTCGGCGGCTCCATGGTGGAGGTGCAGCAGAACCTCTCGCATCTGCCGGAAGAGGACCTGCAGGCGATCGCCGCCTATCTGAAGGCCGTGCCTGCCGTCGAGTAAGGGCGCGCAGGCTTCCCGGCGCCGCCTCGTCGCTATGTACAGGACGCCTGCACCCGTACTAGTTTGCAGCTTCACCGGATCACGGACGACAAGTGACGCCAGCAGGAAAGCGATCGAAACTCATTCTGAGAGTTGATTTCCCGCAGGGAGATCGGCTCGGACGCGGCAAGATTGAACTGCTGGAGCACATCGTGGCGACCGGCTCGATTTCGGCTGCCGGCCGGGCCATGGGAATGTCTTATCGGCGGGCCTGGCTGCTGGTGGATGCGATGAACCGCATGTTCGATGAGCCGGTGATCGCTTCCCGCAAGGGCGGCAAGCAGGGCGGGGGAGCCGTCCTGACCGGCTTCGGAACGGAACTTCTGCATCGGCTGAAGGCGATGGCCAGGACGGCGGATGCCGCGCTCGACGCCGATCTCCGGTGGCTCGAAGCGCGGCGGAGGCCGGTGGACGATGCTGGCCTCGAACCGGAGGACGCGAGTTCAAGCCGCCCGGAGCGCGGATGAACTGCGCCGCGCGCTTCGATCATTTCAGCACGGTGAAGCCCTGTTCCTCGATCAGTCGCGCAGCCTCGGGCGAGGAGCGGAGAAACTCCAGATAGGCTTCCGCCTGCGGGTTCTGCGACTGGGCGGTCACCGCGACCGGATAGATGATCGGCGGGTGGCTGTCCTCCGGGAAGGTTCCGATGATGGCAACGCCCGGATCGGCCATGGCGTCCGTATGGTAGACGATGCCGTAGGCCGCCTCCTGGCGCGAAACGAGCGCAAGAGCCGACCGCACGTTTTCCGCTCCGGCGACCTTGGCCTGGACCGACGCCCAGACGCCGAGCGCTTCCAGCGCCGCCTTGCCGTATTTTCCGGCGGGCACGGAATTGACCTCGCCCATCGCAAGCTTGCCGTCGCCGATCATCCCCGCAAGATCGAAACCCGGCTGGATATCGACGGGCTCAGCCTTGTCCTTCGGCGCGATCAGGACGAGGCGGTTGGCCAGGAGGTTGGAGCGGGTCTCTTCCCTGACGAGCTTCTTTCCGGACAGATAATCCATCCAGTCGAGGTCCGCGGAAATGAAGACGTCTGCGGGAGCGCCTGCCTCGATCTGCCGGGCAAGCGCCGAACTTGCGGCATAGGAAACCGTGACCCTTTCCGAGGTCTGCTCCTCCCAGGCGGCATTGGCCGCATCCAGCGCATTCTTCATGCTGGCCGCCGCAAAGACCGTGACAGTGTCGGCCGCGGCGGCAGTCCCCGCCAGCAGTGCGACGCCGAGCCAGACAGCCGCCGGAAACACGACTGCCTTCCTCCTCCAGTACCGAAACAAGTTCATGCCTTTCCTCCAGATCCCTCGATCGACATATCCGTTCAGATACATCGAACCGAAGGCGAGGGCCAGTGATATATTTCTTGGGATATATCGAAAGGCCAATCTCTGGGATTGTTGGCGATCCGCTGGATCACGTGGGAAAGTGTTCGACATGGGTTTCGGCGGTGCGGCCGAAATACAGCACGCGACGGCCCGGAAACGAGACGAGATAGCCTGCGCAACCGGCTTTCTTCACCTTTTCGCAGAAGCCCCGGTAGCTGTAATCGGTGCCGTTTTCCTGCGCCCACCGCACCAGTGCTCCCACCCCTGCCGCATCGAATTCTTTCGCGACGGCGCCCGTCGAAGGATGCATCTCCAGCACCAGACCGTCGTCGGGCATATGGAAGGTCTGTGTGTTGCGGCGGTAATCCACCGCATAGCCCTCGAAGCCGGCGGCGATCAGCCTGCCGACGATTTCCGGAAAGCTGAGGCTGCCGCTATGCGCGGCATCGAGGCAGCTTTCGGCAATAGAAACCCGTTCCGCATCCATGGCGACTCTCCTTCTCTGATGATGTGTTTGTTTTCTCAGTCTACCGGGACGTTCCTCAACCCTCGCCGCGCGGCAAGCGCCCTCAATGTCCGGTCAAGACCCTCGCGCTCATCCTTCGTCAGGCTGCCGAAGTATTCGGCATCATTCTCGTCCGCGAGCGAGGCAAGGATAGGCACCTTCGCTCGCCCCTCCGCCGTCAGCGAAAGCCTGTGCGCTCTCCTGTCCTGCGTGTTCTCGATCCGCGCCACCAGTCCTTTTGTCCGCAGCCTTTCTGCAAGTTTGCTGATGGCGCCCTTGGTCATTCCCATCTTGTGGGCAAGGGTTGAGGGGGCAATCAGGTCCTCGTCATAGAGCACGCGCATGAAGGACCATTCCGCCACCGTCACACCTTCGGCGACAACCTTTCGCGCGAAATCCT
>DASUPM010000251.1:0-5049 GCA_036281095.1 Pseudorhizobium sp. | reverse complement strand
ATCAGCTAGCCGACCTCGCCGGCTCCACATGATCAAGCCGGGCGCGCATGCTTCATCCGCCACGTTAGCCGATCAGCAGATGTCGTTGATGTCGTGATGAAATGATGGTGGGTGATGTAGGGCTCGAACCTACGACCCGCTGATTAAGAGTCAGCTGCTCTACCAACTGAGCTAATCACCCTAAGAGCCGGCGTGGCGGCAGCGCCGCGTCGGTGTGAGGGCGTATAAAGAGGAAAAAACTGCTTGTCCAGCGCTTGCGCAAAAATAATTGCGCGCATTCGAAAACGTCGGGCCGTGACAAGTTGCCGATGGAAATCAGAGGTCGAGAGTGCCGCGGGCCAGCCTGACCGCCTGTCCGCCGATGCGGCCCTTCGCGATAGCCCCGCCTTTGACGTCGATGTGCAGGTGGATATAGGAAGGCCTGCCCATCTCGACGCCCTGCTCCACCAGGATAGGATGATGGCCGTCCGGCAGGTCGTCGAAATGGTGGATCGCACCCGCGAGGGCCGCCACTGCGGAACCGGTCGCCGGATCCTCGGCGATCCCCATGTCGGGCGAAAACATCCGGGCGTGGAAGCGGGCTTGATGATGCGCGCCGCCGCGGCAGTAGACATAGGCGGATGCGAGACCGCCGTCGGCAAACGGAGCCACCTTCTCCCAGAGCGCAGCGTCGAATTCGAGGCTCTGCACGCTGGCCAGATTGTGCACCGGAATCATCACGAACGGCACACCCGCACTCCACACAGAGACGCGGTGGTTTTCGAAACCGATGACGGCCGGGTTGAGGCTCAGCGAATCCGCCAGCCCCTGTCCATCGATCGGCAGGTCGATCCGGCTCGGCGTCTTCGGCAGGTCGAACTCCGCAAAACCCGCCTTCGAGGCCCTCAGACGGATGGCGCAGCGCACCGGTCCAACCTTCTCCTCCAGCACGCAAACGATATCGGCGTCCCCGTCGCTGCCTCTCTCCAGTTCGGCGAGGGCGACTGCGGTCCCGACCGTGGGATGGCCTGCAAAAGGCAGTTCCCGCGCCGGCGTAAAGATGCGCAGCTTCGCGGTATGGGCAGGATTGGCCGCCGGCTGGACGAAGACCGTCTCCGAAAGGTTCATCTCCCGCGCCACCGCCTGCATGACTTCGTCGTCGAGGCCATCCCCGTCGAAGATGACCGCCAGCGGATTGCCGGCAAGCACCGTGTCGGTGAAGACGTCATAAATGCCGTAACGACGCGCCAACGGTCTCTCCCATCATCGTTCGAACCAGCCGCAAACTGCACGACGCGGACGCCCGGCGCAACCGTTGACTTGGCTATGCGGCAAGGTGGTCAGAGATCGATGTCAACAACCACCGGGCAGTGGTCCGATGCCTTGGGGCGGTCCCAGCCGGTGCGGGGGTATCGTTCCACCTCCTGGCCGGGCGGGAAAGGTGTGCGGTAAGGCTGGCCGCTGCGGATGATCTCCGGAACCATCCGGGCATTGCGCGAGGCGAGCGCCGGTGAGAGCCAGATGTAATCCAGCTGGCACAGATGCTGCTCCTGCGGGCCGCGGGCGTGATAGAGCGTCCACCGGTCGAGCTCCCCACGCCGCCGGACGACGTTCTCCGCAAACCCGTCATCGCTGAAGATGTCGAGCGCACTCGCATCTTCGCGACGAGGAATGAATTCATGGCCGGAGCGCCGCGTGCCGGCAACGACCACCTTCTCCTGATAGTCGTTCATATCCCCACAGATGGCGAAATTCTTGCCCGCGGCGGCCTCGGCGCCGAAGCGCCGCTCGATGATCCGGCGAACGGCTGCGGCTTCCGCCCTGCGGACCGGCATCGTGCTCAGGCGTCCGTCGGCGCCGTCGCGCGCACCTCCCATGGACTTGAAGTGAACGACATAGAGAGTGAGCGGACGCCCGCCGATCCGGATGTCCAGCTCGAGGCAGTCCCGCTTGAAGATCTTGTCATACCTGTTGGCCGTGACCGCGAGATCCTCGTTGAACAGATCGAGATCGTCATAGGTAGACATGGCATGACTGCGGATGTCGACGAGCTCTATCGGCTGCCCATCGCGCGTCTTTTCCCGCATCAGCACAGCCACGTCGATACCGCGGGAATCATTGCCCTCGACCAGATATTTCTGCAGGTAGCCGTGTCCGACCATCCGGAAGAGATAGCCGTATTCGAACGCATGCAGGGCCGGCATGTTGTCGATCTCCTGCAGGCAGAGAATATCGGCGTCGGCATCCGCTATCGCCAGTGCCGAGAGCTGCCGCGTATCGTCGGTGGATGCGATGACACGCGCCTGCTCCATCTGCTGATACACCATCTTGTCGTTGACGTCGTAGAGGCGCAGCACCCTGTCCTGCCGCAACTGGTTGCGGAAACCGGAAAAGTCGAAGCGGGTAAGGAGATTTTCGATATTGAAGGTGGCAAGGCGGACGGACATGCGGGATATTTCCTGCTCAAAATCCTAGGTTAGCCCGTTGATCCGCCGGCTTACAACCGCCAGCCGGATTGAAGCACCACGTTGACCATATCCCCTGCCCTTACCGGCTGCCGTGAAAAGGCCCGGAGCGACTGGTCGTCCCCCATCTGCAGGCGAAGGGCGTAGCGCTCGCCCTCGAAGAACGAGGAGATGACCCGGGCCGGGAGCCCGTCACCATCAAGCACGACGTCCTGCGGCCTGACCAGCACATCCGCACCCGCGCGCTCTCCCCCACTGCTCTGGAAGGCGGCGCGCAGTTGCGGCCAGTCGAGCAGCCGGCCGGAGCCGGCAGGCAAAGTCAGGGAGAGGATCGCCCCCTGACCCACGAGGCCGCCGACGATGCGGCCTTCGGGTCTCGCGTAGATCTCCTCCGGCGGCGCCATCTGCAGAAGCCGCCCCTCCGACATCACGGCCACGTCGGTTGCCAGTGCCATGGCCTCGCTCTGGTCGTGGGTGACATAGATCATCGTCGCGCCCGACCGGGTATGAAACTCCCGGAACGTCTCCTCCATCTCCTGGCGAAGATGCCGATCGAGATTGGCAAGCGGTTCGTCCAGCAGCACCACGTCCGGTTCGGTCACGAGGCAGCGGGCAAGTGCCACGCGCTGCCTCTGCCCGCCGGAAAGGGCTGCCGGGCGACGGTCGGCATAGCTTTCCAGCCGCACGGCCGAAAGCGCTTCCCCGATCTTCTGCCGCGCCTTCTCCTTTGCCACGCCGCGAACCCGCAGCGGATAGCCGACATTTTCAGCGACCGTCATATGCGGCCAAAGGGCATAGGACTGGAAAACCATCGCCATGTTGCGCCGCTCCGGCGGCAGCATCCCCGCCGCGTCCGCAAGCAGCCGCTCACCCAGCAGGATCGAGCCGTCGGTCGGCTGCTCGAAGCCGGCGATCATCCGCAGAACCGTCGTCTTGCCGCAGCCGGACGGACCGAGCAGCGCCAGGAAGCGCCCGTCTCGTACGGTGAGGGACAAATCGCGGACGGCGGCGGCACCCGCCCCGAAGCGCTTCTCCAGGCTGTTCAGGATCAACGGCGCCACGGCAAGGCTCCTGCAGGAAGCCGGCGCGCCATCAGTTCAAGCATAAGCATGAGGATGACCACCATGAGGACGACGAGGACGGAAAGCGCCGCGGCGAGATCGAAGCTTCCGCTGTCGTCGAGATTGTAGATCGCAACGCCGAGCGTCTGCGTTCCCGCCGACCACAGCAGCGCCGACACCGTGAGTTCGTTGCAGGCGATGAGGAAGACCAGGATGACGGAAGATCCGGCCGCCGGGGCGATCAACGGCACCAGCACGTCGCGCATGCGTCTGGAAAAGCCTGCACCGGAAAGCCGGGCGGCTTCCTCCAGCGAGGGGTCGAGCTGGCGATAGGCGCTCACCACCGGCTTCAGGCTGACGGCAAGGAAACTGGAGAGGTAGGCGATCAGGATGATCCAGATCGTGCCGTAGATCGACAGACCGAGGACCGGGATGGGCGCGGCGAAGAGCAGGATGAAGGCGACTGCCAGCACGATCCCCGGTAGCGCATAAGGAATTTCGGCCAATGCCGCGACGAGCCCCGCCAGCCGGCTTTTCGTCAGGACGATGTAATAGCCGAGGAGCACGGCGATCAGCAGCAGGATGGCAGCGCTGGAAAGCGCCAGCCCAACGGAATTGGCGAAGGCCGCTCGTGTCACCGTCTGCCGGAACAGTATCTCCCGATAAGCGTGCAGCGTCGCCGTCTCCGTGCTGAGCGGCACGCCATAGGCAGGGGCGAGCGAACTCGCGAGCAGCGCCAGGAAGGGCAGGACGAGGATCAGGCAGGTCAGTCCCCAGAGAAGCAGCTCCACGGGAAGTCGAAGACGCCCGAGCCGGAAGAGCACCGCCTGTCCGGAGAGCCCGATCGTGCGAAAATCGCGGCCACGCAACACCCGCGCCTCCACGGAAAGGCCAGCGACCGCAAGCAGGGTGATGAGTGCTGAAATGATCGAGATATCAGCGAACGTCGTCGGCCCGAAACTCGCGAACTTCGAATAGATAAGCGTCGGCAGCGTGTAGATCGAAGCCGGGATTCCTAGAATTGCCGGTATGCCGAAATTGCCGACGCCGGAAACGAAGGCGATCGCAGCACCCGCGACAAGGCCCGGCATCGCCAGCGGCAGGACGATGTCGAGCAGCACCCGCACGGAGGACGCGCCTGAAAGCCGTGCGGCCTCTACTCCCTCCCTCGGAAGCGCCAGAAGGCCGGCGCGCATCGACAGATAGACGAGCGGCGCGTGCTGCACTCCGAACAGGAGCGCAATTCCGCCGATCGAATAGAGCGGCTGCGGGCTGCCGAGCGGCGGCGCCATGCCGATCGCCTTGAGGAGCGTGCTGGAGGGGCCGGTCAGGCCGATCCACGACAATGCCGTCACCTGCGGCGGGATCATCATCGGCAGCATGAAGAGGAAACCGAGAACACCGCGTGCCCGAAGGTCGAACAGCGTTATGAGGACGGCGAAGCTGCCGCCGAGGATGACGGCCGCGATCATCCCGAGGAAGGAGGTCGTCAGGGTGTTGAGCGTGGCATCCCAAAGCGCCGGGTCGGCCAGCAGACGCCCTGC
>DASUPM010000250.1:0-2875 GCA_036281095.1 Pseudorhizobium sp. | reverse complement strand
AGAAAATGCTTCAAGTTCCTTAGGCTCGAGCTCGGTTACGGATTTCTCGATCTGCTCCAGTTTGGTCATGGATCATAGTTCCATCTAAGCTGCCGGCCGCTTGATCGCGCGGTCGCCGCGGCCTTCGATGAGGCCCGCTATGGAGATATCCTCATCCAGGTGGTCCCAGTGTATGCCCCCCGGACTGAGTTCAAATTCTTCCCGTTCCGACGGTCTTGCAAGCAACAGGCGAGGAAACCAGGCAAGCGGAATGCCGAGTGTGCGTCCATCATTCAGCGAGACCCACATGGTGTCGTCGTCGAATTTCACCTCAGTCGCCGAAATGTTCATGCCATGCCTGCCGGATGCGCGAGTGGTTTTCCATCACGAGGCGAATGATAGCAGACAGTTCCTTGCTGTTGAACCCTTCGCTCTCCGCCACACAGATAGCGGGGTCGAGCCAGATCTTCGCGTTGGCGCCGCCGGCCCGTACATGGACATGAAGCGGCTCTCGCGGGTTGCCTTCGTTCGAGTAGAAGAAGAACTTGAAGGTCCCGGAGCGGAAGATGAGGGGCATTGTGATCTTCTCCCTTCATGAATTTTGATCACTATGGCCACAGATGGTTGCCGCCACGACTCACCAGGTCACTCGATCAGCGCAAACCGGTCCACGTCCACCATGCCCCTGTCCGAAATCTTCAGGTGCGGGATCACCGGCAGGGGCAGGAAGGCGACCTGGAGGAAGGGTTCTTCCAGCGTCGTGCCCAGCGCATAGGCCGCTTTGCGCAGGTGGTGCAGCGTGTCGCGCACCGTCTCGTAAGGCTCGAGGCTCATCAGGCCGGCGACGGGGAGCGCGATCTCGCCGGTGACCCTGCCGTCCTCCACCACCACGAAGCCGCCGTTGATCTCCCCGAGGCGATTGGCGGCGAGCGCCATGTCGTCCTCCGAAACGCCGACGACGCAGATATTGTGGCTGTCGTGGCCGACGGTGGAGGCGATGGCGCCCTTCTTCAGCCCGAAGCCTTGAACGAAACCGTTGGCGTGGTTGCCGTTCCTGCCGTGGCGCTCGATGACGGCAACCTTGATGATATCGCGGTCGAGGTCGATGCCGGCCTGGTTGCCGGAGGCAGGCAGGCGGTAGCGGCGGTGCTCGGTGATGATCTTGCCGGGCATGACGCCGATCACCGGCGTTTCCCCTTCGCTCACCGGGACGCCGAAGTGCATCGCCTGCACCGGTCGGGCCTTGACGCTGTCGAGACCGACGGGTGCCACCGGCCTGCGGGTGGCGAAGAGGTCGTCGGTGACCCTGCGGCCGGCGGAGAAGACCATGTCTGCCTTGCAGTTCTCCAGCGTGTCGACGACGACGAGGTCGGCGCGCCAGCCGGGGGCGACGAGCCCGCGGTCGCGCAGGCCGAAGGCTTTGGCCGCCGAGATGGAGGCGGCGCGGTAGACGGCGAGCGGTTCGACGCCGTGGGCGATCGCGGTGCGGATCATGTAGTCCAGGTGGCCCTGTTCGGCGATGTCGAGCGGGTTGCGGTCGTCGGTGCAGAGCGCCAGGAAAGGCGACAGCCGCTCGGTGATGATCGGCATCAGGGCTGCCAAGTCCTTGGAGACCGAACCCTCGCGGACGAGGATGTGCATGCCCTTGCGGATCTTCTCGAGCGCCTCTTCCGCCGTCGTGCATTCATGGTCGGTGCGGATGCCGGTGGCGAGATAGCCGTTGAGGTTGTTGCCGCGCAGAAGCGGTGCGTGGCCGTCGATATGGTCGTCCCAGAAGGCGTCCAGCTTGGCGAGGCAGCCGGGGTCCTTGTGGATGACGCCGGGGAAGTTCATGAATTCGGCAAGGCCGATGACCTTCGGATGGTTGCGGAAGGGAAGGAGCTTTTCGATCGGCAGGTCGGCACCGGCGGTTTCCAGATGGGTTGCCGGCACGCAGGAGGAGAGCTGGACGCGGATGTCCATGATCGTCTCGACGGCCGAATCGAGGAAGAAGCGGATGCCGTCTTCGCCCAGCACGTTGGCGATCTCGTGCGGATCGCAGATGGCGGTCGTGACGCCGTAAGGCAGCACGCAGCGGTCGAACTCGTGCGGCGTGACGAGCGACGATTCGATGTGGAGATGGGTGTCGATGAAGCCGGGGACGACGATCCTGCCGGAAATGTCGATCTCGGTTTTTCCCGTGTAGTCACCGCAGGTGCCGACGATGCGCTCGCCGCAGATGGCGATGTCGGAAGCGACGAGCTCGCCGGTAACGAGGTCGAAGAAGCGGCCGTTCTTCAGCACGATGTCGGCCGGCTCGCGGCCGGTGCCCTGGTCGATCAGCCTTTCGAGGCGTGTGGTCATGGCGGCATCTCCGATGATTCCGTTCTCCACCAGCTTTACCGTTCCATGCGGTGGAGGGGGAAGGGCTTGAAACATTACGAAGACGCGGGGAGGCACTAGCCGATTGCGCCCTATCCGGTAAAATGAGGCGATGAGCTCATCCTGGAAGTCCCCCGTCATCATTTCCGTCGGCGAACCGCCTGTCGAAACTGCCATCAGCACTCTGCAGGCCGCCGCGTGGGCCATGATAGAGGACTGGCCGCTCGACGACGGGCCGGCCCTCGACGTCGCGCTTGCCGCCTGTACCGGCGCGGTGGAGGGCAAGCGCAAGCCGGAGGAGGCGCGCAACGCCTTCGTGGCAGCGGCAAGCGAAGCCGGAATTCTCGTCAAGGCATAAGCGAACGCATCTGCGGCAGGGCATGTTCGGCCGAAATTGTGAACGAGATCCGCCGGGCTGCTTGCTGGACAGGCAGCGGCCTCGCCCTATCTTTTTCGCCATGAAACGCGCGATCATCACGGGTGGTGCCGGCCTTATCGGCACGGGACTTTGCAGGTCACTGGCGGCGGAGGGTTT
>DASUPM010000249.1:0-3221 GCA_036281095.1 Pseudorhizobium sp. | reverse complement strand
GGACCTTTCCAAGGGCGACAGCCTGGACGGCGAAACGGCATTCAAGCTCTACGACACTTATGGCTTCCCGCTCGATCTCACGCAGGATGCGCTGCGGGCGCGCGACATCGGTGTCGACATCACCGGGTTCAACGATGCCATGCAGCGTCAGAAGGCCGAAGCCCGCGCCAGTTGGGCGGGATCGGGCGACAAGGCGACCGAGACCATCTGGTTCGAGCTCAAGGAAAAGCACGGCGCGACCGAGTTCCTCGGCTACGACACCGAAACGGCCGAAGGCGTGGTCCAGGCGCTCGTCCGGGATGGAGCCGCCGTCGATACCGTCACGGCGGGCGACGAGGTTCAGGTTGTCGTCAACCAGACACCCTTCTACGGTGAGTCCGGCGGCCAGATGGGCGATACCGGCATCATCAGCACGGACCATGCCCGGCTCGAAGTGACGGATACCCAGAAGAAGGGCGAAGGCCTCTTCGTTCACCGCGCCAAGGTGATCTCGGGGACGCTGAAGGCCAATGATGCGGTCGCCCTGGCGGTCGATCACGCCCGTCGGTCGCAACTCCGCTCCAACCATTCGGCGACGCACCTTCTGCACGAGGCGCTGCGCGAGGTGCTCGGCACGCATGTCGCCCAGAAGGGCTCGCTCGTCGCGCCGGAGCGCCTGCGCTTCGACATCTCGCACCCGAAGCCGATGGCTGCCGAAGAGCTCCAGAAGGTGGAGGAGATGGCGAACGCCATCGTATTGCAGAACGCACCCGTGACCACTCGGCTGATGAGCGTCGACGATGCGATCGCCGAGGGTGCCATGGCGCTGTTCGGCGAGAAATACGGCGACGAGGTACGCGTCGTCTCGATGGGAACGGCCACCGCAGGCGAAAAGGCCGGCAGGCCCTATTCGATCGAGCTCTGCGGCGGCACGCATGTGAATGCCACGGGCGATATCGGCCTCGTCCGGGTTCTTGCGGAAACCGCCGTCGGCGCGGGCGTCCGCCGCGTCGAGGCGGTGACGGGGGCGGCGGCGCTCGCCTACCTCGCGGAACAGGACGAGCGGGTAAAGACACTGGCATCGACGCTGAAGGTCCAGCCCGGCGATGTCGTCGCCCGTGTCGAGACGCTGCTGGAGGAGCGCCGCAAGCTCGAGCGTGAGCTGGCCGACACCAAGCGTCGCCTTGCGATGGGCGGCGGCCAGGGCAGCGGTGCGAGCGACGTCCGGGAGGTTGCCGGCGTCAAATATCTCGGCAAGGTTCTGGAAGGCATCGATCCGAAAGATCTCAAGGGACTGGCCGACGAGGGCAAGGCGAGCCTCGGCTCCGGCGTCGTGAGCCTGATCGGCGTGTCCGCCGACGGCAAGGCGAGCGCCGTGGTCGCCGTCACCCCCGACCTGACCGAGCGCTTCAGCGCCGTAGAGCTGGTTCGCATCGCTTCCGCCGCGCTGGGCGGCAAGGGCGGCGGCGGCCGGCCGGACATGGCGCAGGCCGGCGGTCCGGATGGCGAGAATGCGCAGTCTGCCGTGGACGCGGTTGCCGAGGCGCTCGGCGCCTGACCGCGCCTGTGGTTTTTGACCTGGAGAAGACATGGGGCTGGCCGGTGCGATAGACGATGGACTTGGCGACGAGGGGGAAGGATCGTCTCCCTCGCTCTTTGCCGATGCGCCACGGTCAGTCGGCTTCAACAAGCTGAGAAAGCGCCTGCTGCGCCAGGTTCGCCAGGCGCTCGACGATTTCCAGATGCTGAAGGGGCAGAAGCGCTGGCTTGTCGGCCTGTCCGGCGGCAAGGATTCCTACTCGCTGCTCGCCATCCTGATGGACCTGCAGTGGAGGGGGCTTCTGCCGGTCGAGCTCATTGCCTGCAACCTTGATCAGGGCCAGCCGAATTTTCCCAAGCATGTGCTGCCGGATTATCTGGCATCGATCGGGGTCAGGCATCGCATCGAATATCGCGACACCTATTCGGTCGTGAAGGAGAAGGTCCCGGAGGGCGCCACATACTGCTCACTCTGTTCCCGGCTGCGGCGCGGCAATCTCTACCGCATCGCGCGGGAGGAGGGGTGCGACGCGCTGGTGCTCGGGCACCATCGGGAAGATATCCTCGAAACCTTCTTCATGAATTTCTTTCACGGCGGGCGCCTTGCCGGCATGCCGGCCAAGCTGCTCAACGACGAGGGCGATCTCTTCGTAATGCGGCCGCTTGCCTATTGCGCGGAGGACGATCTGGCCCGGTTCGCGACGGCAATGGCCTTTCCGATCATTCCCTGTGATCTCTGCGGCTCCCAGGACGGGCTGCAGCGGAATGCGATGAAGGCCATGCTGGCGGAGATCGAAGCCCGCATGCCCGGCCGCAAGGACGCGATGCTCCGCGCTCTTTCGCATGTCAATCCATCCCATCTCCTCGACACAGCTCTCTTCGATTTCGCCGGTCTCTCATCCTCCAACCGTTCGTGAGTCTATCGCCATGACCCTGTCGCTCGACGTTGCGGCACTCGCCGATTGCCTGCGGCTTGCCGCTCAAACCGAAATCCTGCCGCGGTTTCGCAGGCTTGGCGTTGCCGACATCCGCTCCAAGAGCGAGCCGACGGATCTCGTGACGGAAGGGGACGAGGCGGCGGAGCGGTTCATCAGAAGGGCTTTGGCGGAAATTGCGCCGGATGCGCTCTTCATAGGCGAGGAATCAGTCGAGGCCGATCCCGCCTTGCTGGGAAAGCTGGCCGGTGCCGAACTGGCCATCGTTGTCGATCCGATCGACGGCACCTTCAACTTCGCCTCCGGCATTCCCGCCTTCGGGGTCATGGCCTCCGTGGTCTGGAAGGGCGAAACGGTCGCGGGGATCATCTACGATCCGATGGGCGATGACTGGGTCATCGCGGAAAAAGGGGCGGGGGCTTTCCTCCGCCGGCCGGACGGCGAGGCCATGCGCCTCTCCGTCGCCACGCCGGTACCGATCGAAGCGATGGTGGGTGTGGCGTCGACCGGATATTTCTATGGCGAGGTTCGAGAGAGGGTTCTCGGCAATCTCGCCAAGGTCCGCATCGTCGCGAGCTACCGCTGCGCCGCCCACGAATACCGGACATTCGGCGGCGGCCATGTCCATTTTGCCATGTACAACAAGCTCATGCCCTGGGACCACCTGGCGGGAACGCTGGTGGCACAGGAAGCGGGCGGATATGTCGCCCGCTTCGACGGCACGCCGTATCTTCCGCATCATGTGGAAGGCGGACTTCTGGTCGCCAC
>DASUPM010000248.1:0-3412 GCA_036281095.1 Pseudorhizobium sp. | reverse complement strand
CCAAAAATGTTCCTGCTCGGGGGCCAGCGGAGACTGCTCACTCGGTTCGGGGTTCATGAAAAAGCCCGCTTGCGCGGGCTCTTCCAACTAAGCGCGACCGTCGTCGTCGTCCTGTTCGTTGGCGGCGTCCTGATCGCTGTCACGTCGACCCTGACCCTGGCGATGCGGCTCCTCGATCCGCCGGCGATCCCGGTCCTGCTGATCCTGGCCGGGAAGGCGCTTCTCCGGGCGAGAGCCGGGCCGGTCAGGATCGTCGCGCTCGTCCGGACGGCCGCCGCCGCCTGGTGTGTCGCGATCTCTGTTCCGTTCGTTCGTCATTGACACGGTCCTTTCATGTCCGGTTTTGATGCAGCGTAACCACCGGCAACGGGGCGGGTTCCGCGCCCGCTCCGCCATTCGGTGTCGACTGACCCAGGAAAGCGCGCCTACGACGACGCGGCGCGCGAGACGGAAGGGGTCGCCTTCTCTCTGCGCACCTTGGAACTTTGCGGCCGCCTGAGTCTTATACTAGAGGCGACGGCGCGCCCCGCGAATTCGCCAAGATCCCGGTTCGCCAAGATCCCCGGAATGACCGCATGAAAATCGCACAAATTGCGCCTTTGATGGAAAGCGTGCCGCCTCGGCTCTATGGGGGAACGGAGCGCGTGGTGTCTTATCTCACGGAAGAGCTTGTCGGCCTCGGTCACGACGTCACCTTATTCGCGAGCGGCGATTCGATCACCGAAGCCGCCTTCGTACCCTGCTGCAAGTCGGCGCTGCGGCTGGAAGCCGAGGCTCATGACCCCATTCCTCATTACATCGTCATGCTGCACAAGCTCATGCGGGTGGCGCATCACTTCGACGTGTTGCACTTCCATATCGACTATCTGCATTTCCCGCAGATTGGGGGCTTGGAGAGCCGCGCCGTCACGACGTTGCATGGCCGACAGGATCTGCCGGCGAACGCTCCCTTTTATCGCTATTTCCGCAACACTCCGCTTGTGTCCATCTCGCACGCACAACGCGCGCCAATCTCTTACGCAAATTTCATTGCGACGATACATCATGGCCTGCCCCTCGATCTTCATCGCGCCGAATTTGATCCGCGAGGGGGCTATCTTGCGTTTCTCGGACGCATTTCGCCCGAAAAGGATCCGGTTCAGGCCATCCGCATTGCGCGCGAATTGAACATGGAGTTGAAAATCGCGGCCAAGGTCGATCGCGCCGACGAGCATTATTTCCGCGAGGAAGTGAAACCACTGCTAGGTCTCCCCGGTATCGAGTTCGTCGGCGAACTCGGAGAGAAGGAAAAGGGTCACTTTCTGAGCAATGCGTCGGCGCTGCTCTTTCCAATCTGCTGGCCGGAACCTTTCGGCCTCGTGATGATCGAGGCGATGGCCTGCGGTACGCCCGTTCTCGCTTTCGATTGGGGCTCCGTGCCTGAGGTCATCGACGACGGGGTCACCGGCCGGGTCGTCACGACATTCGAGGAGGCAGTCGCCAAGTTGCCGCAAATCGTCAAGCTCGATCGTCGTAAAGTGCGCCAGCGCTTTGAGAAGCGGTTCTCGGCTCGCCGCATGGCCAACGATTATCTGCGGGTGTATCAGTCGCTTGTGCGGCCATCCCGCGCCGGCCAGCCGCGCCAGCCCGTCTCCGGTCAGACTATCAATCTGACGGGCGATGCGGTACATGCGAGAATCTATGCCGCCGAATAAGCGTCGGGGACGCTTGGTAAGAAGTGCTCGAGCCTAAGCCGGAACCGCTGTTCGACATTGCGGTCACATCGTCGTCCGCGCGACCGCGCTACACGATGAAGCAGGACGACAGTTTCCTCGTCCTCGACAGCCATGGCGACGTGGGGGTCTCAGTCGGTGGACCCGACGGCCTGTTTTACCGCGACACGCGCTACCTTTCCCGCTTTGAGTTGCTCATCAATGGCGTCGCGCCTCTCCTTCTCGGATCGACGCTATCGAACGACAATTGTGTCTTAAGAGTCGACCTGACCAATCCCGATTTCCGCGATCGCGACAGCGTGGTTCTGTCCAAGAACCTGCTGCACATCGCGCGCACGTTGTTCATCTCGCGTGAGACGCTTCACCAGCGCCTGACCTTGCACAATTATGGAGCGGATTCGGTTCAGCTCCTGCTGTCGCTCGCCTTCGAGAGCGACTTCGCCGATGTTTTCGAAGTCCGGGGCGTCGTTCGGCGCCGGCGCGGGGTCGAGCGCGCCGAAATCAGCGAAACCCGCGCGACTCTGACTTATGCGGGCCGGGACGGGGTGATGCGGCGGACCCATATCGCCTTCGACCCCACGCCTTTGACGCTGACCGAAGATTGTGCGTCCTACCGGCTTGATCTGAGCCCGCACAGCGTCGCGTCTCTCTACACGCGAGTGTCCTGCGACTCGCGCTCCGAAGAGACGCTGTTCTTGAGAACCATGCGGCGCGCGCATCTTGAGCGAAAGAAGCTGATGAGGGTGGAAACGAAAATCCACACCTCAAATCACAGTTTCAACGAGATGCTCCGGCGGGCGACGGCCGACCTCGCAATGCTGCTCACCGAAACGCCGGAAGGGTATTACCCTTATGCCGGCATCCCTTGGTTTTCGACCACTTTCGGCCGCGATGGACTGATCACCGCGCTTCAATGCCTGTGGCTCGACCGCCGCATTCCGATTGCCGTGCTGAGGCGGTTGGCTGCCACGCAAGCAACCGCGTTCGATGCCGCTTCCGACGCCGCGCCCGGCAAGATTCTGCACGAGATGCGCGCGGGCGAGATGGCCAATCTGAAGGAGGTGCCCTTCGGCTGCTACTATGGCAGCGTCGATTCCACGCCGCTCTTCGTCTTGCTGGCGGGACAATATGTGCAGTCGACCGGCGATGTCGCCACGCTGCAAGAGCTCTGGCCCGCGATCGAAAGGGCGCTCGCATGGATCGATGGGCCTGGCGATCCGGATCGTGACGGCTTCGTGGAATATGACCGGCAGACCGACAAGGGGCTGATCAATCAGGGTTGGAAGGATTCTCAGGACTCGATTTTCCACTCCGATGGCCGGCTCGCGACAGGGCCGATCGCCGTGGCAGAGGTTCAAGGCTATGTTTATGCCGCCAAGAGGCTTGCCGCCTGGTGCGCCGAAACCCTGAATCTCCCGGACCGGGCTCGGCAGCTGGGAAGCGAGGCCGACCTTCTTGCCGAACGTTTCGAAGACTCTTTCTGGTGCGGGGAACTCGGCACTTACGCCTTGGCGCTCGACGGCGACAAGGTGCCGTGCCGCATACGTTCCTCCAACGCCGGTCAAGTTCTGTTGAGCGGTATCGCCAGACCGGACAGGGCGCGGAAGGTAGCCTCGGGACTGATGCAGCCCGACAGTTTTTCCGGCTGGGGGATCAGGACGATATCCACCGCCGAGCCGCGGTACAACCCAATGTCCTAT
>DASUPM010000247.1:0-3954 GCA_036281095.1 Pseudorhizobium sp. | reverse complement strand
GACGTCTTCACCATGGGCGCGCGGCCGATCGCGGCGATGAACGCGCTGCGCTTCGGGGCGCCCGACCATCCGAAGACCAAGCACCTCGTTTCGGGCGTCGTGGCGGGCGTCGGCGGCTACGGCAATTCCTTCGGCGTTCCGACCGTGGGTGGCGAAGTCGAGTTCGACGAACGCTATAACGGCAACATCCTCGTCAACGCGTTCGCCGCCGGTCTGGCAAAATCCGACGCCATCTTCTACTCCAAGGCTGAAGGCGTCGGTCTCCCCGTCGTCTATCTCGGCGCCAAGACCGGACGTGACGGCGTCGGCGGCGCGACGATGGCTTCCGCCGAGTTCGACGAGTCGATCGAGGAGAAGCGCCCGACCGTGCAGGTTGGCGATCCCTTCACGGAAAAATGCCTGCTCGAGGCCTGCCTCGAGCTCATGCAGACGGGCGCCGTGATCGCCATCCAGGACATGGGCGCCGCGGGGTTGACCTGCTCTGCCGTCGAGATGGGGGCGAAGGGTGATCTCGGCATCGAGCTCGACCTGGACAAGGTGCCGGTCCGCGAAGAACGGATGAGCGCCTACGAGATGATGCTGTCGGAGAGCCAGGAGCGCATGCTCATGGTTCTGCGGCCGGATAAGGAGGACGAGGCGAAGGCCATCTTCGTCAAGTGGGGTCTCGACTTCGCGATCGTCGGCAAGACCACGGACGATCTCCGCTTCCGCATCCTTCACCAGGGGGAAGAGGTCGCCAACCTGCCGATCAAGGAGCTCGGCGACGAGGCGCCTGAATATGATCGTCCCTGGGTTGCCGGCACCGCCCGCGCGCCGCTCCCGGCAAGCGAAGTCGCGGAGCCGCAGGATTACAACACGGCGCTTCTCACGCTTGTCGGCTCTCCCAATCAATCGAGCCGGCGGTGGGTATGGGAACAGTATGACACCATCATCCAGGGCAACTCCCTGCAGCGCCCCGGCGGCGACGCAGGCGTCGTGCGTGTCGACGGGCATCCGAGCAAAGGCCTTGCCTTCTCGTCCGACGTCACGCCGCGCTATGTCGAGGCCGATCCTTTCGAAGGCGGCAAGCAGGCGGTTGCGGAGTGCTGGCGCAACATCACGGCAACCGGCGCCGAACCATTGGCCGCGACCGACAACCTCAATTTCGGCAATCCGGAAAAGCCGGAGATCATGGGCCAGCTCGTAGGCGCGATCCAGGGCATCGGCGAGGCCTGCCGCGCACTCGATTTCCCGATCGTGTCGGGCAATGTATCGCTCTACAACGAGACGAACGGCGTCGCCATCCTTCCCACGCCGACCATTGCCGGCGTCGGACTGCTGCCGGACTGGTCGAAGATGGCCCGCATCGGCGGCATGAACGATGGCGACGTCCTGATGATGATCGGCGCCGATGGTAGCCACCTCGGTTCATCCATCTATCTGCGGGATATCCTGGGCTCGACCGAAGGTCCGGCTCCGACCGTCGATCTCGATGCGGAGCGCCGCCATGGCGACTTCGTGCGCGGCCTCGTCCGCAACGACCAAGTCACGGCGTGCCACGACATCTCTTCCGGTGGACTCCTGCTGGCACTCGCCGAGATGGCAATGGCCGCGACCAAGGGCGCCTCTGTCACGCTGGCGGACCAGCGCGGTCCGGCGCATGCGCTGCTGTTCGGGGAAGATCAGGCACGCTACGTCATCGCCGTGCCCGCAGATCTGGCAAACTTCGTCGGCGCCAGTGCCGAAAGCGCCGGCATTCCGTTCCGCCGCCTGGGAACGGTAGGCGGCGACCAACTCATCGTCGACGGTATCGTCAACATGGCGGTGATCGACCTGGTCAATGCCAACGAGAGCTGGTTCCCCGCCTTCATGGCCTGATATGACGGCGCTGCCACCCCGCCGTCCCGCTGACGGCCTCCCAGGAGGCCGTCTTGCCAGCCGCCCGCTGATCCCACCGATATGCCGGTGCGAGCGCCGCGGAGCTTCAAGACCCTTTGACCGAAGATCGCCTTTGAGGCACTCTCGATTCGGCACGTGTCGCTCCACGCGCCGACAGGACAGAAGGAAAACACCATGCCCATGAACCCCGGCGACATTGAAGACATGATCAAATCTGGAATACCCGGCGCCAGGGTTACCATCCGCGATCTCGCCGGCGACGGCGATCACTATGCGGCGGAGGTCGTCGCCGAAGCGTTTCGCGGCAAGACGCGCGTACAGCAGCATCAGATGGTCTACGAGGCCTTGAAGGGGAACATGGGCGGCGTCCTGCATGCCCTGGCACTGCAGACATCTGCGCCCGACTGAACGACCGGCGCTTCTGCCGTCGAGGCGCCACCCATCACGGAAATTGATGTCTGGCATGCTTCTGCAGTGGTGGATCTTGCGGGATCACGTGCTATGTAGGCGTTCAGGAAGTCCGGACCTTCAATCCGGACGATAAGGAATAGTGACATGAGCGGAATCAACGAATTCATCGGCAATGAAGTGAAGACGAACGACGTCGTCCTCTTCATGAAAGGCACGCCGCAGTTCCCACAGTGTGGCTTCTCCGGCCAGGTCGTGCAGATCCTCGACTACCTGGGGCTCGACTACAAGGGCATCGACGTGCTCGCCGATGCGGAGATCCGCCAGGGCATCAAGGACTACTCCAACTGGCCAACCATCCCGCAGCTTTATGTGAAGGGTGAATTCATCGGCGGCTGCGATATCGTCCGCGAGATGTTCCAGTCCGGGGAACTTCAAAACCACCTTACGGAAAAGGGTATCGCCGTCCGCGGCGCCGCCTGATTTAGACACACACCAGTTTTGGTTTCTTTTGAAGGCGCCGCGTCCCGGCGCCTTCTCTTTCTTTTGGGAATTTTGCTATGACCGCACATTCGCAGACAACCGTCGACCGGCTCGGCGGAATGGGCAGGATCGAATTCATCGCCCTGATGGCCATGCTGATGGCACTCAATGCCCTTGCAATCGACATCATGCTTCCGGGACTGCAGCAGATCGGCGCCGCGCTTGGCGTGGAGAACGAGAACCACCGCCAATACGTGGTCTCCGCCTATCTCTTCGGCTTCGGAGTGGCGCAGCTCGCCTACGGTCCGATTTCCGATCGCTTCGGCCGGCGTCTGCCAATGCTTTTCGGTCTCGCCGTCTACGTCATATCCTCGCTGGCAGTCGTTGCGGTGCCGTCTTTCGCCGGCCTGCTCGTTCTGCGTTTCATCCAGGGCATCGGATCGGCCGCCATGCGCGTCATCACCATCTCGATCGTCCGGGACATCTACGGCGGCCGTGCCATGGCCGAGGTCATGTCGCTGATCATGATGGTATTCATGGTCGTTCCGGTCATCGCGCCGGGAACGGGTCAGGTCATCCTCTTCTTCGGCGACTGGCATCTGATCTTCGTGTTCATGGCCGTGGTCGCCGCTGCCGTGGGCCTCTGGATGCATCTGCGCATGCCGGAGACGCTGCATCCGGAGGATGTACGCCCCTTTACCGCGGCTTCCGTCCTCGCCGGGTTCCGCATCGTGCTCACCAATCGGGTGGCTCTCTGCTACACGATCGCCAGCATGTTCATCTTCGGGGCGCTGTTCGGCTTCATCAATTCCGCACAGCAGGTCTATGTCGGCATCTACGGCCTGGGAGTCTGGTTCGCGGCCGCATTCGCGGCTGTTGCGGTCTTCATGGCGTTTTCTTCCTTCGTCAACGCCCGGCTGGTCGGACGGTTCGGCATGCGCGGCCTTTCGCATGCCTCGCTGCTCGGCTTCATCACCATCACCTTCCTGTGGCTGCTGGTGCAGATCTTCGGCCCGCAGCCGATGCCGTTTCCCATCTTTCTGACGTTCTTTGCACTGGCGATGTTCCAGTTCGGCTGGATCGGGTCGAACTTCAATTCGCTTGCCATGGAGCCTCTCGGGCACGTGGCGGGAACCGCATCATCGGTGCTCGGCTTCATGGGAACGATCGGCGGCAGCATCATCG
>DASUPM010000246.1:0-5673 GCA_036281095.1 Pseudorhizobium sp. | reverse complement strand
AGACCTTTCCTGGGCGCTCAACGACGAAGGCGTGCCGACAATGCCCCACACATTGGCGCGTTTCGAATGCTCCCGCTCCGCTTCCCACGATGCAGGCGATCATACGATCATTCTGGGCAGGGTGCTGAGGGTTGCACTTCGTGATGGCGACCCGCTCTGCTTCTCTCGCGGCATGTTAGGGCGGTTTTCCGAAGCTGGCTGACTGGACGCTGGCGACCAGATCATCCCTTTCCCGCCGCTTGCCCTCCCGAAGTCGAAAGCATCCGTTGATCCCGCTCATCGAAAAGATGCAGCGGGGCTGCTTGGAGATCGAGATGAACCTCGTCGCCGGGCCTGTATCGCTGCTGGCCGGGAAGAACCGCCATCAGACGCTCGCCGCTAATCTCTCCGTGGATCACTGTCTCCGAGCCGAGCGCCTCGACGAGCCGGAGCGTCACCTTCGGGCTGGCGGGATCAGCACTGATCGACAGATGCTGCGGCCGCACGCCGACGGCAAAGGTCTGCCCGCGTTCAAGCTGAACTCCAGCGGTTTCGACGGATACCCGGTGCCCCCCCGCCAGCGACAGGATGGCGGTGCCGTCCGTTCTTTCCACGATCTCGCCCCGCAGGAAATTCATGTGCGGCGCGCCGATGAAACCGGCAACGAAGCGATTGGCAGGCTGGTTGTAGAGTTCCAGGGGCGTCCCGACCTGTTCGATCTTGCCGGCACGCATCACCACGATGCGGTCCGCCAGCGTCATCGCCTCCACCTGGTCGTGGGTGACGTAGATCATGGTCGATGAAAGCCTGGCGTGAAGAGCTGCCAGTTCGGCTCTTGTCGAGACACGCAGTTCCGCGTCGAGATTGGACAGTGGCTCGTCGAGCAGGAAGGCCGTCGGGCGGCGGACGATGGCGCGCCCGATGGCGACACGCTGGCGCTGACCGCCCGAGAGCTGCCCCGGACGGCGGTCCATGTAAGCCTCGATCTCGAGCATCCGGGCTGCCTCGTCTATCCGCTCGGCAATCTCGGTCTTCGGCATTTTCGAGTTCTCCAGCCCGAAGGCGAGATTCTGCCGCACCGACATATGCGGATAGAGAGCATAGGACTGGAACACCATGGCGAGGCCGCGCTCCGCGGCCGTCACGTCGTTGACCTGCCGGCCGTCGATTTCGATCATGCCGCCCGTCACCTTCTCCAGGCCCGCGATGACGCGCAGCAAGGTGGATTTTCCGCAGCCGGAGGGGCCGACGAAGACAACCAGCTCTCCATCGGCGATATGAAGATTGATGTCGTGCAGAACATCGACGGCGCCGAAGGACTTCTTGACGTTGGTGAGCTTTATCTGGCCCATTGCGTATCCTTATTTCAGTCCGGCACCGGCGATGCCGGTGGTGATGAAGCGCTGCAGGAAGATGAAGACCAGCACGACCGGGATCATGGTGACGACGGTCATTGCCAGGATGAAGTGCCACTGGACGTTCAACTCGCCGGAATAGATGCTCAGGCCCACCTGGAGGGTATAGAGTTCGCGGCGGGAGAGCACGATCAGCGGCCAGAGGAAGTCGTTCCAGCGCCAGACCACCGAGAAGATCGCCAGAACCGCCAGCGCCGGCGCCGTCAGCGGCAGCACGATCCGCCAGTAGATCTGCCACTCCGACGCTTTGTCCATGCGGGCTGCGTCGATCAGTTCGTCGGGAATGGTCAGCATGTACTGGCGCAGGATGAACACCCCGGTCGGCGTCGCGACCGTCGGCAGGATGACGCCCCAGAGGCTGTTGAAGAGGTTGAGCGACGAAATGATCGAATAGAGCGGCACCATGATGACCGAGAGCGGCACCATCAGCGTTGCAAGGATGATGAGCATCGCGGCGTTGCGGCCTCGAAACTCGTATTTCGACAGCGCGAAGGCCGCCATGGAATTGACGACCAGGGTGATGAGCGTCGCCGTGACCGTCACGAAGACCGAGTTCCAGAGATATTGCAGGAAGTCGAAATGCACGAAGGGCTCGGTATAATTCTCCGTGGCGAAGGAAAGGCTGCGCACCGGCGACCGGTCGTTGATGTTGACCTTGATGATCTCTCCCGGCGTTTTCGGGTCTATCATCTGGGCGACGACACCGATGCGGCGCACCTCGGCCAGAACCCGGGTCGAGCCGTCGGGCATCTTCGCCTCGAAGAGCTGCAATGGCTCGTCGTGGCCTTCGACCTTCACCTCCTGTGTGACGTAGGGCAGGATCGACGGCGGGAATTCGGCCAGGGCCGCCGGCGTCTTGAACGAGGAGAAGGCCAGCCAGAGGGCCGGGCCGAACATGACGATCAGGCCGCCGATCAGCCAGACCCAGGTGACTATGTCGGTCCAGTGCCAGCCCCTGCCTCCCCGTGGGCCACCCCCATGGGCGCCCCGGCGACGGAGGATGAAACGCGAAACGGCACCCATCAGCGTTTCCCCTTGCTTTCATTCTTGCGGCCGATGCCGAGTTGGAGAAGCGTCAGCACCACGAGCACGCCGCCCATCAGGATCGAGGCCGCGGCGGCGAGACCCGGATTGCGCAATGCGGAGGCGAAACCGGTCTCGTAGATGTACTGGGTGAGGTAGAGCGTGCTGGTGCCGGGCCCGCCGCCGGTAAGCACATAGACTTCGTCGAAGACCTGCACCGCCTTGATGAGGGCGAGCACGACGACGACGAGAAGGTTCGGCGCAAGCAAAGGAAGAGTGATGCGCCAGAAGACGCGGGCGGGCTTGGTGCCGTCCATCTCGGCGGCTTCGTAGAGATCCTTCGGGATCGCCTGCAGGCCTGCAAGCAGGATCAGCGCATAAAAGCCCATATGCGCCCAGATCGATACGCCGATGGTCGCGGCGAAGGTCCAGTTGCGGTCGGTGAGCCACGTATAGGGTTCCATGCCGAACTGGTAGAGTCCGAAGTTCAGAAGGCCCTGGCGTTGCAGGATCCACTTCCAGATCAGGCCCACGACGACCGGCGACAGGAGAACCGGAAAGAAGAAGACGGCACGCCAGAAGGAACGGGCGGCGAGATCGCGATTGAGGATCAGCGCTGTGATCAACGCGGTCAGGATCATCAGCGCGACCTGCAGGATCACGAACCAGAAGGTGTTGCCGACGGCTGTCCAGAAGGCATCTTCCTGGCAGGACATCGGATCGAGGAAATTGTCGCAGGTGAAGAGCCGGGAATACTGCTCCCCGCCGACGAAGTTGCGCTCGTCCAGGAAGAAGGCGGTTCCTCCGGTCATCGAATAGACGAAGTTGATGACGAGCGGCAGGAGGACGAAGATGCCGAAGATCAGCATGTTCGGCGCCAGGAAGAAGGCCGCCATGCCGCCGATGCCGGTCGCCTTCTGGAGCCCGCGGAGCGGCACGTCGATGGCCCGCATGACGAGATTTACAGGCGCCATGAGAAGGGCGCCGAGGCCGGAGGAGGTTGTCTTGCTCATTGATTTATTTGCCCCCTCCCTGCAAGGCATCGGAATTCTGCCATTGCCCCTCATCCGCCCGGCCGGGCACCCTCTCCCCGCAGGCGAGAAGAGGGAAGATGCCGCACCGCCTCAGCTGTCCCTCGCAGGGAGCGCCGAGCGAAGCGGAGGCGGGTGATGCTTACCCGCCTCTATTGCTCTTTGCTTGCGCTTCGAGCCTTCGTCCTTTGAAATGATCCACCGATCATTTCACCGGCATAGCCGGCTAGTATTCACTTACTGACCCGCGTCCTTGACCTTCTGGGCAACGTCGGCGTCGATGCGCTCGAAGGCCTCGTCAACCGTCATTTCGCCGGCTAACGTCTGACCTATACGGGTAACGATTGCCGCATAGACCGTATCCGACCAGCGCCAGCCGGGCAGCTTCAACGCGGTTTCCGACGTCGTCTTGGAGGCGTCCACATATTTGGTGAGCGCGGCCTTCGCCTGGGCGTTATCCGTCTTGAAATCCAGGCCGCCCTTTTCGATCACGCCCTTGTGCGCCGGCAGGAAGAGGGTGCGCTCGGAGAACTCCTTGACGATCTCCTCCTGGGAGATCCAGTCCATGAAGGTCGCGACGTCCTTCGGATTCTTGGTGTACTTCACCGCGACAAGCGCCGCGCCGCCTGGCATGCCGGTGCAAGAGGCGGGACCGCAGGGGCTGCCGGTTGCTACCCAGTCGAAGTTGTTGCCGATCTTGGTGGCGAGGTTGGCGACCTGCCAGGAACCGGAATAGTAAAATGCTAGCTGGCCGTTGATGAAATCGTCGGCGGCCGCCCGATAGGTGCTGCCGGCCGCCGATACCCAAACGTCCTTGGCGAAGGTGCCTTCCTCCGTCCATGTCACGAATTTGGTGAGGAAGTCCTTGGCGCCCTGGTCCAGGAGAGCGGGCTTGCCGCCTTCGCCGATATAGTTGGCGCCGTAGGAGAGCATCGGCGCCGTGATGCGGTGACCCGAACGGTCGATCGCCATGGCGAACGGAATCTGCTGGCTTTCCTTGACCTTCTTGGCCGCCTCTGCCCATTCCTCCCAGGTCGCATCCGGTCCGGGGATCTCCACGCCGGCCTGATCGAAGAGCGTCTTGTTGGCGAAGCCACCGGTCAGGGTAAGTTGCGTCATGAAACCGGAGATCTGGTCGGACCCATCCGGGCGCATCCAGTCCGCCTTGTCGCCGAAGTTGTCGTCCCAATACTTGGCATCCTTGACCAGCGGGCGCAGGTCGAGCCAATGCCTGGCCAGGTCCTTGATCGCGGTTACACGAGCGATATCCGGCCCGTTTCCGGCTTCGAGTTGGACGGGCAACTGTTCCTTGATGACGCTGTAGGCAACGTTGTCGAGAATGACGTTGATGCCGGGATTTTCCTTCATGAAGCGGTCGACGAGGTCTTTCATGACTTCGCCTTCGACGCCGTCGGAATACCACATGATGCGAACGTCGCCGGCGAACGCCGCCGTCGCGCTCATGAGGGCGAGCGCGGCACCCGCCAGGATCGATTTCATGGTCATGTTCACTTCCTCCTCTTGGCGGGACAGGGCCTCCTCCTGTCCCTTTGATTATTGGTGCATGCGTCAGGCCGGGCTCAGCATGATGGCTTCACCCCTGACCGTATAGTCCGCCCGCGCAATCACGCGCCCTTCGGCTTCCACGGCGCCATCGGCTCTGAAACGGACGGTACCATATTCAGGGTCTTCGACAATGAAGGTGCCCTCGGAATCCTGACGCGCGACAAGGCCACCGAAGCGGCTCTCGACGGACGCGAGGTCGCCTGCCTCGCAGACGCGCACGATCCAGCGGGTCTTCCTGCCGTATTGGCGCAGTTCCGCGCCGGCAGACGGGCCTTCCGTCACGGCGTCCAGCTCGGAGCCGGCCCGCAGGAGCACGGCGCCGCTGCCGGAGCGCGCGAGCGCAAGCGTACCGGAAACGCGGCTCTCGTCGAATTCAGCCTTCGGGAACCAGGCATGGGTGAAAGCCGGCTGTTCGTCGTGGATCGTGAATTCGAGAATGGCGAGGGCTCGATACTGCTGGACCCGCGGGATGGTGCCGCAGCCGCCCCAGTAGGAGGGACGGCCGTAGCCGAACTGGATGGTCTCGCCCGGATGGTTGATCCAGATCGCCGCTTCCGGCTTGTCGCCGATCCGCAGGTGCAGGACGGTTTCCTGGTAACCCCATTCGTCCCAGCGATAATGCACCGTCGAGCCCATGGCGAAGCTCCGGCCCTTGTAGT
>DASUPM010000245.1:0-9269 GCA_036281095.1 Pseudorhizobium sp. | reverse complement strand
TCGTCCTGCTTGTTGATCTTCAGTTGATGGCCGGCGCCGGCGTGGTTGAACAGACTGGCAGGGGAGGAGAGCGCCAACCGGTTGGTGCCGTCTGCGGTGGAGGCGATTCCCACGCTTTCGAAGACAGGCGCGCCCGGAACGATGCTTCGCCACTCGCCGTCGGAAAACACCTTGAGGGCGAGTTCGTCCACGAACCAAGCCCGCCACCCTTCTCGCGGCTGCAGAAAGGTCCATGAGCCGTCCTGCCAGGCGGCAACCTGATACTGCTTGCCTGCCCAGGAGCCGGACGGCTGCGGGCCAACCAGATAGGCGGTGCCATTCTGCGGGGACGCCGGGGGCTCCGACCGTTTCGCAGTGACGGTAAGATGGACCAGTGCGTCCAGCGTGAGCAGCGCTTCATTATGCGTCACGTGCTTCTGTGACTGGGACGGAAGAATAAAGGGAAGGGTCAGGTTCGGTGTGGCGTCGGCCATGGTCTCTCTCCGGTTTCGGAAAGAATAGGGGTGGCGGCGGCAAGGTGAATCCGGTCCGGGCCAAGTTGCTGTTATTCCTCGGCCGGCCCCGCTGAATCATCCCCATGATTCCTTCTCCGGTGGTTCTCTTTAGGAAGAGGCGGCGAACGAGCGGCGCGGGACCGGCCCGCGGGTTGCCCGTTCGGCAGTCAGTGCCTGCACCAATTCACATATTCCGGCTTTTTTGCTGAGCAGATTGTTGAGAACCTGCCCCGTTTCGGCCATCTCGCGGCTTTTTGTCTTCACATTTCCACTGAAAGCGGTATGGATGCCCCCGGACGTAAAGAGACCCGAGGAGGGTCGAGAATAAGAGAGATGCGGCCGACGGGGACCGCATCCGGGGGAAAATATATGGATTATTTTATCCAGCAGCTCGCCAATGGGCTGACTCTTGGGTCCATCTATGGCCTGATCGCAATCGGCTATACGATGGTTTACGGCATCATCGGCATGATCAATTTTGCCCATGGTGACATCTTCATGCTCGGCGGCTTCGCCGCCTTGATCGTCTTCCTGATCCTGACATCCTTCTTCGCCGGCGTTCCGGTGGCGATCGCGCTGTTGGTGATGCTTATCGCCGCAATGCTGATGACGAGCCTGTGGAACTGGGCGATCGAGCGAGTCGCCTATCGGCCGCTGCGCGGTTCGTTCCGGCTGGCGCCGCTGATTACCGCGATCGGCATGTCGATCGTGCTGTCCAACTTCATTCAGGTGACACAGGGGCCGCGCAACAAGCCGATTCCGTCGCTGGTCACGGATGTCTATCACTTCGGTGCGATCACCATTTCGCTGAAGCAGGTCATCATTATTGCGATCACCGCCGTTCTGCTGACGATCTTCTGGTATATCGTCAACAAGACGCCGCTCGGACGCGCGCAGCGTGCGACGGAGCAGGATCGCAAGATGGCGGCGCTTCTCGGCATCGACGTCGACAAGACGGTTTCGATCACCTTCATCATGGGGGCCGCGCTGGCTGCCGTCGCCGGTACGATGTACCTGATGTACTACGGTGTCGCATCGTTCAGCGATGGCTTCATTCCGGGCGTGAAAGCGTTCACCGCAGCCGTTCTCGGCGGCATCGGCTCGCTTCCGGGCGCGGTGCTGGGCGGGCTGCTGATCGGCCTCATCGAATCGCTGTGGTCTGCCTACTTCACGATCGCCTACAAGGATGTCGCAACGTTTGCGCTGCTGGCCTTCGTGCTGATCTTCAAGCCCACGGGCATTCTCGGACGTCCGGAAGTGGAGAAGGTCTGATATGTCGCAGTCTTCCGTTTCCGAACGATCCGGCGTGATGGGCAAGGCACTCAAGGAGGCAGCCCTGGCTGGTGCCGTCTCCTTCGGCATGTTCCTTCTCTACGTCGGTATCGAGACCTACCAGAACATCAACAACCAGCTCGTCTGGCGCACGCGCTGGGGCTTGCTGGCGGCGTTCGTGGTAATCGCCGCCGTCAGCCGTTTCCTCGTCATCGCCTTCATCAAGCCGCATCTCGACAAGCGCAAACTCAACAAGGCGAAGGCGGGCATCCTCGAGATCTCCGAAGAAAAGGGCTTCTTCCACACGCACTTCCTCAAGATCGCGCTGGTCGCCCTGCTTGTCTATCCGATTGCATCTGTGATGCTGGCGGGGACGCAGGGATCTCTGAAATACGTCGACAACTTCGGCATCCAGATCCTCATCTACGTCATGCTGGCCTGGGGGCTGAACATCGTCGTCGGTCTGGCAGGGCTGCTCGACCTCGGCTATGTCGCCTTCTATGCCGTCGGCGCCTATTCCTACGCGCTGCTGTCGGAGCATTACGGCCTGTCCTTCTGGCTCCTGCTGCCGCTATCGGGCATCCTCGCTGCCTTCTGGGGCATCATTCTCGGTTTCCCGGTCCTGCGTCTGCGGGGCGATTACCTCGCCATCGTGACGCTGGCCTTCGGTGAAATCATCCGCCTGGTGCTGATCAACTGGACGGATGTGACCAAGGGCACGTTCGGCGTCTCCGGTATTCCGAAGGCTTCGATCTTCGGCATCTGGTCCTTCGAGGTCGGCGCGCCGAACAGCTTCACCAAGGCGTTCGGGCTGTCCATGTCGTCGGCCTACTACAAGATCTTCCTCTTCTACCTCATCCTGGCGCTCTGCATGCTGACCGCCTACGTGACGATCCGGCTGCGCCGCATGCCGATCGGGCGGGCGTGGGAAGCCCTGCGGGAGGACGAGATCGCCTGCCGCTCGCTCGGCATCAACACGGTCACGACGAAGCTGACGGCTTTCGCGATCGGGGCGATGTTCGGCGGCTTCGCCGGGGCCTTCTTCGCTACCCGCCAGGGCTTCGTCTCGCCGGAAAGCTTCGTCTTCCTGGAGTCGGCCGTGATCCTCGCCATCGTCGTCCTCGGCGGCATGGGATCGCTGACGGGTATCGCGATTGCCGCCGTGGTGATGGTCGGCGGTACCGAGCTTCTGCGCGAGATGGAGTTCCTGAAGCATGTCTTCGGGCCCGATTTCACGCCGGAACTCTACCGCATGCTGCTGTTCGGTCTGGCGATGATCGTCGTCATGGTGTTCAAGCCCCGCGGCTTCGTCGGCTCGCGTCAACCCACGGCCTTCCTCAAGGAACGCAAGGCCGTATCCGGCAGCTTTACGAAGGAGGGGCATGGCTGATGACCCTCGGAACCGATACAATGAACACCGATACGATCCTGAAGGTCGAGCACCTGTCGATGAAGTTCGGCGGACTGATGGCCGTCAACGACTTCTCGTTCGAAGCCAGACGCGGTGAGATCACCGCCCTGATCGGCCCCAACGGTGCCGGGAAGACCACGGTCTTCAACTGCATCACCGGGTTCTACAAGCCGACCATGGGCATGATCACGATGAAGCGGAAGACCGGAGAACAGCACCTGCTGGAACGGCTTCGGGACTTCGAGATCACCAAGGTGGCCAAGGTCTCGCGGACCTTCCAGAACATCCGCCTGTTCTCGGGCCTCACCGTGCTGGAAAATCTCCTGGTGGCGCAGCACAACGCGCTGATGAAGGCTTCGGGCTATACGATCCTCGGTCTTCTCGGTATGCCCGCCTACAAGAAGGCTTCGGCATCGTCCATCGACAAGGCGCGGTTCTGGCTGGAGAAGGCCGATCTCACGGAGCGCGCCGACGATCCGGCGGGGGATCTTCCCTATGGAGCGCAGCGCCGCCTGGAGATCGTGCGTGCCATGTGCACCGAGCCGGAGCTTCTTTGCCTCGACGAGCCCGCCGCGGGCCTCAACCCCCGCGAATCGGCCGCGCTGAACACGCTGCTGCACTCCATCCGCGACCAGGGCACCTCGCTGCTCCTGATCGAACACGACATGTCGGTGGTGATGCAAATCTCGGATCACGTCGTGGTGCTGGAATACGGCCAGAAGATCTCCGACGGCTCGCCCGACCACGTAAAGAACGACCCGAAGGTGATTGCAGCCTATCTCGGCGTCGAGGATGACGAAGTTGAAGAAATCGAGGAAAAACTCGACGAGGGGAGGATCTGATGTCCGCTGAACCCCTCCTGAAAGTCCAGGGCGTCCAGACCTTCTACGGCAATATCCGGGCGCTCGACGGCGTCGACGTGCACGTCGATCGCGGCGAGATCGTAAGCCTCATCGGGGCGAACGGCGCCGGCAAGTCGACCCTGATGATGACGATCTGCGGAAGCCCGCAGGCGCGCCACGGCTCCATCATCTTCGACGGTGAGGACATCACACAGCAGCCGACGCACCTCATTGCGCGGCGGAGGATTGCACAGTCTCCGGAAGGGCGCCGGATATTCCCGCGCATGACGGTGCTGGAGAACCTGCAGATGGGCGCAAATCTCGACAACCTCAAATACTTCAAGGAAGACGTCGAGAAGATCTTCACGCTGTTTCCGCGCCTGAAGGAACGCCAGGCCCAGCGGGGCGGCACGCTGTCCGGCGGCGAGCAGCAGATGCTGTCGATCGGACGCGCATTGATGGCGCGGCCGAAACTGCTTCTGCTCGACGAGCCGTCGCTCGGGCTGGCGCCGCTCATCGTCAAGGGCATCTTCGAGGCGATCAGGAAGCTCAACAAGGAGGAGGGGCTTACCGTCTTCCTCGTGGAACAGAACGCTTTTGCCGCGCTCAGGCTCTCCGACCGGGCCTATGTGCTGGTGAACGGCAAGGTGACGATGACGGGAACCGGCAAAGAGCTTCTGGCCAATCCGGAGGTCCGCGCGGCCTACCTGGAAGGTGGCCGGCATTGAGCGGCGCGTCGGGGAGGAATTGAGATGCAAGGGCTATTTTTCGAAACGGACAGCGGCGTTCGCTATGTCCTGCGCGCGCTCGTGATGCTGATCGGCTTCTGGACGGCATGGCGGACGGGCAGGGCGGTTGCCGAGGGCTGGCAGGGCTATGCCACTGTCATCCTCTATACGGCACTGCTCAGCCTGGTGATGCGCTTCCTGCATTTTTCTCTGTTTGCAGGACCGTTCATCAGCCCCTTCTACTACGTCATCGATTTCGTGCTTCTGCTGGTGTTTTCCACCATCGGATTCCGCATTCGACGGACGCAGCAGATGGTGAACAATTACTACTGGCTCTACGAGCAGGCTTCAGCTTTCTCATGGAAGAAGAAAGATTGACAGGGGCGGAAATCTGGCCTCAGATTGCCAGGGGTGAACCGCACCAAAACCTTAGAGTGGAACAGTTTCCGGCGCGATAATGGTGGGTATCGCGCAGGCTTTCGTAATCAACCCGCTTTGAAAAACTGGGAGTAACATAATGAAGAAGTCTCTTCTTTCTGCCGTTGCGCTGACCGCGGTCGTCGCTTTCGGCGGCAGCGCCTGGGCCGACATCCTGATCGGCGTCGGTGCGCCGCTGACCGGTCCGAATGCTGCCTTCGGCGCACAGATCCAGAAGGGCGCGGAGCAGGCTGCAGCGGAAATCAACGCTGCCGGCGGCATCAACGGTGAGCAGGTGCAGATCGTCCTCGGCGACGACGTCTCGGACCCGAAGCAGGGCATTTCCGTTGCCAACAAGTTCGTTTCCGATGGCGTCAAGTTTGTCGTCGGCCACTTCAACTCGGGCGTCACGATCCCGGCATCTGAAGTCTACGCCGAAAACGGCATCCTCGTCATCAGCCCGGCAGCGACCAACCCGACCTACACCGAGCGCGGCCTGTGGAACACGTTCCGCACCTGCGGCCGTGACGACCAGCAGGGCGGCATTGCCGGCGCCTATCTCGCCGAGAACTTCAAGGATGCCAAGATTGCGATCATCGACGACAAGACGCCTTACGGTCAGGGTCTTGCCGAAGAGACGAAGAAGGCGATGAACGCTGCGGGCGTTACGGAAGTCGTTCGCGAGGGCGTCAATGCCGGTGACAAGGACTTTTCGGCCCTGATCGCCAAGATGAAGGAAGCCGGCGTCACGATCATCTACTGGGGTGGCCTCCACACCGAAGCCGGCCTGATCATCCGCCAGGCCGCCGACCAGGGGCTCGACGCCACGCTCGTTTCCGGTGACGGCATCGTCTCCAACGAACTCGCTTCGATCGCCGGCGACGCCGTAGAAGGCACGCTCAACACCTTCGGCCCCGATCCGCGCCTTGCGCCGCAGAACAAGGAACTCGTAGAGAAGTTCCGCGCCGCCGGCTTCGAGCCGGAAGCCTACACGCTCTACTCCTATGCTGCGATGCAGGTTATCGCTGCCGCTGCCAAGGAAGCAGGATCGAACGATCCGGAGGCCGTTGCCGAAGCCATGAAGGCCGGAACCTTCCCGACCGCCCTCGGCGACCTCGCCTTCGACGAGAAGGGCGATCCGAAGCTTCCGGGCTACGTCATGTACGAGTGGAAGAAGGGGCCGGAAGGCAACTACAGCTACTTCCAGAAGGAAGGCTGATAGCGCCTGTCGCTCCACTATCGAGAAAGCCCGGCTTCGGCCGGGCTTTTGCGTTTGGATAACGCGGAAATTCGCGACCGGTCGGTCAGGCGCTCAAGTGATCCATAACGAGTTCCGCACGTTCCCCGACGCTGGTCTTCGGCAGGACGATGATGTCATAGCCGAGCGCCTCATAGGCGAGGAGCAGTCGCTCGTATTCCACCACCGCATCGTCGAAGGCATGCTGCCTTTCCCGGTCCGTCCGGTAGATCTCGGGCCATGGCGGTGTCAGGAAGACGCGGCGGTGATAGCGGTGACGGCTTCCGAGTTCGGCAATGGCCGGCATGCCGGTGGCATATTCGAGAGCCGCGGCGGCATCCACCAGTCCCCGGTCGAAGAACACCCAGCCTGGGGTTTCCGGCATTGCCTCCCGGTCGGCGATGGTCATGGCAACGGCGCGCCGGGCAAAGGCCTCCAGATCCATCCAGGGAAGAGCGGCGCCGTCGCCTTCTGCTTCTTCTGCAACGATCCGCCGTCCCGGCTCCGGTACGACCGCGTGGCCGCGCCGGGCCAGTTCCTCCAGCAGCGTGGACTTGCCGCCGCCGGAGCAGCCGGAAATGACGACGAAGTTCTTCATGAGGGATCCTACAGGTGGTTCACCGTCAGGGCTCCGCCCCACTTGCCGTTGAGGTAGTCGCAGACAAGGAGCCGATGGCAATGATGCGGCTGGTCTTCCGAGCAGAGCAGGCAGCCGCCGTCGAACTGTTCGGCCTTGAACCTGCTCTCGATCTTCCTTTCCGCCATCAGGCCGAGGAAGTCCTTCCGGAAAACCTCCCATTTGCCCTTCTTCTTCTTGAACGCGGTCATGAGATCTTCCGTCGGCGCCAGAAGCGGCTCGTGCACATAGTCTGCCCCGCAAAGCTTCTTCAGGAAAAACGGGAGATCGTCAGCCTTCGCGAAGCCGGCGAGTTGCGAACTGTTGTGCAGCCGCACGTCGATCACCTTCTTCACGCCCGCCTGCTTCAGCCGGGTGAAGAAGTTCTCGGCACTGGTCTTGGTGAAACCAATCGTTGCAACATCCATGAGACGTCCTCCCATTGCCGCATATCGCGGCAGCCGGCTGCGGCTGTCAACGGAGATGCGGATGCGCACGGCCCATCTCGCCGGCGTCCCGGAACAGTATTTCCCCCTCTCTCGCCAGTTCAGATCGTGTTCCAAGATTATCGATTGTGGCGAAATCGTGCACGAATGACCTGCTCGAGCCGCGGGATGCGGCAGAAGCAGGGCGATATCTTACTGTTGAGGGGTAAATACTTGCAGGGCTTCCGGCCGTTTAAATCGTTTCAGGCGTCGCTAACATATGCTATTCAGACTGTGCTTTCAAAGCATACCGTACAGAGTAATCACCCTGCACCCCTTGATGAGGCGCTTGATGGCATTTGCACGCATTGCTGGCATTCTTCCTTCCGCCGCTCTTCTCCGTCCGATGACGGTAGCGGCCTTTTTCTTGGGCGCTTCCAGCGCAGCGTCGGCCGCAGGCTGCGGGCAGCCGCTTGAACCGGGCCGGCATGAATTCTCCATCTCCTCCACCGATGCCGTCCGCTCCGGCGTCTACTTCGTTCCGTCATCCTACACCGGTCGGGACAAGGTCCCGCTGGTCTTCGACTTCCACGGCAGCAACAGCAGCCCGAACGGGCAGATGACCCGCAGTTCCTGGGACAAGGTTGCGGAGAAGGAAGGCTTCATCGTCGTCGCGCTGCAGGGCAGCCTGCCGGGCAACTTTCAGAACACCTACGCATGGAACGTGCCGCTGGTGACGAAGGTTGAAGGCGGGCTTGACGAGGTGGGCTTCATTTCGTCGGCACTCTCGCAGGTCAAGCAGGATTTCTGCGTGGATCCGAGCCGCATCTATGCCTCCGGTTATTCCGGCGGCGGACGGATGCTGTCGCACTATATCTGCAGCGGCCACGGCGAGTTTGCCGCTGCCGGCTTCGTGCATTCCCTACGGGCAGGGGCGCCTGTCGAAGTGGAGGGCAAGTGGTTGCCCGATCCCGCCACCTGTTCGCCGGCGCGGCCGATCTCGATCATGGCTTTCGCCGGCGAGAAGGACAATGCCAATCCCTATGCGGGCGGCGGCAAACCCTATTGGCAGTACGGCTTCAAGACCGCCATCCGCCGCTGGAGCGAACTTGCCGGCTGCAACGGTGGCGCCAAGCTGGAGAGCGCCGGCGGCGTGACCTACGGCCTCTACGATACCTGCAAGAACGGGGCGAGGATCGCTTCCTATGTCTTCGCCGAAGGAACGCATGCATGGCCGAAGCCCAGCGCTACGGAGAAGGTTCTGGCAGCGAATGCCGATGCCACTGCCGGCCTGGTCAAGGTTGCGGTGGCCGACGAGCCTTCCTTCAATCCAAGTGTTGATCCGGCGCAGCGAATGTGGGAGTTCTTCCAGAAGGCCGACAGGTCGGATGTCGTCGCCACGGTCGTACCCGCTGCCGCCGCGGCAACCAGCTCCTGTGCGGCCGGTACCGCGAGCGCCGTCGAAGGCGCCGATGCACAGGGGAATACGTGCAGCAGCAACCAGCAGCCGGGAGCGGCGCGCCGCAGCGGGCAAGGGGCAAAGGGCGCCTTGTAACCAAGCTGTTCGATGGACGGACGCGGCTTGCGGAATTTTATCAGGAAGGCTCGGCCAAAATCCGGTTTCCTGACACCTTTTCGCCCGAGATGGAGGCGATCCTTATCAATACGTCAGGGGGACTGACTGGCGGCGACGTGATCGAATGGTCCGTCGCCGCTGCCGCTTCCACAAGACTGTCGGTCACCACCCAGGCAAACGAGAAAATCTACAAGGCCTCTTCGGGCACCGCCTCCGTCTCCACCCACATCACCGTCGGCGAAGACGCCTCG
>DASUPM010000244.1:0-3815 GCA_036281095.1 Pseudorhizobium sp. | reverse complement strand
CCGTGGAATTTTCCGATCAACCAGATCGTCCGCAAGCTTTCCGCCGCGCTCTGCACGGGTTGCTCGATCATCGTCAAGGCTCCCGAAGAAACGCCCGCCTCCCCGGCAGAATTGATCCGTGTCTTCGCGGATGCCGGCGTTCCCGCCGGTGTCGTCAATCTCGTCTACGGCATCCCGGCGGAGATTTCCGAATACCTCATTCCGCATCCCGTGATCCGCAAGATCTCCTTCACGGGCTCGACCCCGATCGGGAAGCACCTGGCAGCGCTCGCGGGCAAGCACATGAAGCGGGCGACGATGGAGCTCGGCGGCCATGCTCCGGCGATCATCTTCGATGACGCCGACATCGAAAAGGCAATCGAAGTGACGGCAGCCGCCAAGTTCCGCAATGCCGGGCAGGTCTGCGTCGCGCCCACCCGCTTCCTCGTGCAGGACGGCATCGCCGACCGCTTCGTCGACGGCTTCGTGAAGGCGGCACGGGCCCTGAAGGTCGGCAACGGCCTCGAAGAAGGCGTCGGCATGGGGCCTCTCGCCAACGAACGTCGTATCCCTGCCATGGAGGACATGATCCATGATGCCGTTTCCAAGGGCGCTGAGCTGAAGACGGGCGGCAAGCGCATCGGCAACAAGGGCTACTTCTTCGAACCCACCGTCATGACCGAGGTACCGACCTCGGCGAAGATGATGAACGACGAGCCCTTCGGGCCGCTGGCGATCATCAACCGCTTTTCGCACCTTGATGATGCGCTGGAGGAGGCAAACCGCCTGCCCTTCGGTCTCGCCTCCTATGCCTTCACGGGCTCGGTGAAGACGGCCCACGCGCTGAGCCGCGGGATGGAAGCGGGCATGCTGACCATCAACCACAACGGATTGTCCCTCCCGGAGGTGCCCTTCGGCGGCATCAAGGATTCCGGCTACGGTACGGAAGGCGGATCCGAGGCGGTCGAGGCCTATCTGGAGACCCGTTTCGTCACGCAGATGAACTGATCTCTGGCAACCGAGACGGAAAAGGCCGGCGGATGGCTTCGCCGGCCTTTTCGTTTACCTGATCGAGATGTCAGCCTGCCGCGAAGACCTGGGCCCGCCGTAGCGTGACGAAACCCTGCTGGCCTGCAGCCACCACGAATTCCGGCTCGACGTCGAATTCCAGATGCTCCCCACCTGCGGTAATTGCCATGACACGTCGGCCGCCGGGGCGGTCGAGCACACGGACGATCGATGCGGCAATGCCCGGGCCGGCCTCGGTCCAGCCGATATCACCCGGACGGGCGTAGACCTCGGCAGTACCATTCGCAATACCTGGGGCCGGGACGGAGGCGCCGTCGGCGAACGCCGTCCCATCGCGGACCTCCGCCGGAAACCGGTTGGCATCGCCGAGGAAACGGGTAACGAAAGCGGACTTCGGATCGCGGCACACCTCTTGCGGCGTCCCCTGCTGCACGATCGACCCCTCGTTGAGGATCACGACGCGGTCCGCAAGATCGAGCGCTTCCTCCTGGTCGTGAGTGACGAAGATGGTCGTGATCCCCAACTCGTCGTGGATTTCACGTAGCCAGCGGCGCAGGTCCCGCCGGACGGCAGCGTCCAGCGCGCCGAAGGGTTCGTCCAGCAGGAGCACTTTCGGATCGACGGCAAGCGCCCGTGCAAGCGCAACGCGTTGCCGCTGCCCGCCGGAGATCTGCGCCGGGAAGCGCTCGCCGAGGCCCTCCAGCCGTACGAGGCGCAGGAGCTCGTCGACCCGCCGGGCGATGGCAGCCTTCTCGCGCTTCACTTTCGAAACCCTCATGCCGAACGCGATGTTCTCCGCCACGGTCATATGCGGGAAGAGCGCGTAGTGCTGGAAGACGAAGCCGACGCCACGGTCGCGAACGGGGATGTCGGTCGCATCCTGATCACCGAAATAGATGTGGCCGCCATCGGCATATTCGAGACCCGCCACCATGCGCAGGATGGTGGTTTTTCCGGAGCCGGATGGTCCAAGGAGCGCAACGAGCTCTCCGCTTTCGATGTCGAGCGAGACATCCCGGACGGCACGGAAGGTATCGAAGGTTTTGACCACGTGGTCGAGGCGGATCTTCATGGCTTGCTCTCCACGGTAGGAACGGCCGGTGTGGACAGGGCGGGACGGCGGACGCGGCCGGCACCCTGCCGTTCCAGCGCCACCTTGGCGATGATGGTGAAGACGGCGATGATCGCGAGGATGGACGCGGACGCGAACGCACCTGCCGCCTGGTAGTCGTGATAAAGAAGTTCGATATGGAGCGGCAGCGTGTTCGTCTGCCCGCGAATGTTGCCGGACACCACGGATACCGCGCCGAACTCTCCCATGACACGGGCGTTGCAGAGCACCACGCCGTAGAGCAGCGCCCACTTGATATTGGGCAGCGTGACGGAGAAGAACGTCCTCCAGCCGGAGGCGCCGAGCGAGGTGGCGGCCTCTTCCAGATCGCGCCCCTGCGCCTGCATCAGCGGGATGAGTTCCCGGGCGACGAAAGGCGCCGTCACGAACATCGACGCGAGTACGATCCCCGGCAGGGCAAAGAGGACCTTGATCTCGTACGCATCGAGCAGCGGGCCGAAATAGCCCTGAAGGCCATAGACGAACAGATACGCGACCCCCGCGACGATCGGCGAAATCGAAAACGGAATTTCGATCACCACCAGCAGGAACCGGCGCCCCGGAAAATCGAACTTGGTGATGGCCCATGCCGCCGCGATGCCGAAGGCCGTGTTCACAGGCACCGCGATCAGTGCGGTCGCCACAGTCAGGAAGATCGCATGGCGGGTGTCCGGATGGGCGAGCGTCGAGGCGTAGGCACGCCAGCCTTCCGAGAAGGCTTCGAAGGCGATGACCACGAGGGGCGCCAGGACCAGCAGGGCCATGATGACGAGCACGATGCCGATAAGCAGGCGGCGAAAGAGCGGCTGATCGCCGACACGGGGCGGCTTGCGCCCGGAGTGAACCGCGGACATGGTCAGTTCCTCACCGTATAGCGCAAGGCGCGGGCCTGCAGAAGGTTGGTGACCGCCAGCATGACGAAGGCCGTGATCAGGAGAACGGAAGCGACCGCCGCCGCTGCCTGATAATCGTATTCCTCAAGCCGGATGAAGACGAGAAGTGCGGTAATTTCCGTCGACATCGGCTGGTTGCCGGCGATGAAGATGATCGCTCCGAACTCGCCGAGCGAGCGGGCGAAGGACAGCGACAGCCCGGCGAGAAGCGCCGGCGTCAGCAGCGGAAAGATGACCTTGCGGAAGATGGTCCAGTCGGAACCGCCGAGCGACTGAGCAGCCTCCTCCAGCGCCGGATCCAGATCCTCCAGCACCGGCTGCACCGTGCGCACGATAAACGGCAGGCTGGTGAAGGCCATTGCGACCATGATGCCGATCGGCGTGTAGGCGACCTTGATGCCGAGGTCCGAGAGGAACGATCCGAACCACCCGTTGGCGGCAAAGAGAGCGGTCAGAGCGATGCCGGCGACCGCTGTGGGCAGGGCGAAGGGAAGATCGACCATCGCATCCACGATCCGCCAGCCGGGAAAGCGGTAACGGGTCAATACCCAGGCGAGCGCGAGGCCGAACACCAGATTGAAGGCCGTTGCCCCGAGTGCGGAAAGCACGGTGACCCGGTAACTCGCCACGGCTCGCGGAGAAGAGACGATAGACCAGTAATCGGCCGGTCCGAGGCTTGCGGCCTTGAAGACGAGCGCCACCAGCGGCAGCACGACGATCAGGCCGACATAGACCAGCGTGACGCCGAGCGACAGCGACAGCCCCGGCAGAACATTGCGTCTCAAACGAGTTCCCCTGTCCTA
>DASUPM010000243.1:0-16376 GCA_036281095.1 Pseudorhizobium sp. | reverse complement strand
CAAGGAACAGCCGGTTGCCATCATCGTCATGGGCGTCAGCGGCGCAGGCAAGTCCTCGATCGGCGAACGCCTCGCCGCCAAGCTCGGCTGCGGGTTCGTCGAGGGCGATCGCCTCCATCCTGCATCGAATGTCGACAAGATGGCCAAGGGAATTCCATTGACCGACGAGGACCGCTGGCCATGGCTGGACCTGGTCGGCGCGGAACTGGCCGCCTATCTTCGGAGAGGAGAGAGCCTCGTCCTTTCCTGCTCCGCCTTGAAGAGGACCTACCGCGATCGCCTGAGGGCCGCGGCCGGAGACGGCCTCCGGTTTGTGTTTCTCAAGGGAAGCCGGGAACTGCTCGAAGTCCGGATGGGAGAGAGAACAGGCCACTTCATGCCGCTGTCTCTCCTGCAGACCCAGCTCGCAACTCTTGAAAATCCCGAGGGTGAACCGGGTGTCGTGACGGTTGATATCGATGCAACCTTGGACGAGATCGTGGACAGGGCTTCAGCCGGGCTGAAGAAGCAGCTTCCGTAAAGCGGGAATTAACCTTCGCTGTAGAATAGTACCTCCTTACATACGAAAATGTTGAACAAACATTCTCGGAGATGATCTAGGTCACGTCCCGTCTCCGTACACGCATATACGCCGTGCTCTGAGTACTGCGTGGAAGCAGGTGGCAAGGACCGCTTGGTTGGTGTGTGTTAGGGATGAACTTCGATGTCCGAAATAAATGAAACTGCGAGGCTTGGTCAGCTTCGGCGGATTCCGAAGCAGGACCGCAGCCGCGATCGGATTGACGAAATCCTCAAGGCTTCCATGGACCTGATCGGCCGCAAGGGCATCGATGCCGTGACGATGAAGGAAATCGCTTCGCTGTCCGGTGGTCCCATCGCCTCGGTCTACCAGTACTTCCCCAACAAGTCGGCAATCGTCGCCACGCTCTACGAGCGATATGCCGACGAGGTGAAGAATCTTGTGGAGACAGGCTTCGCCGCGATAACCTCGACGGAGGAGGCGCTGGCTGCCGTTGAGAAGCTTATCGACGCCTACTATTACATGGTGAAGAACGCGCCGGCCATCCAGGATCTGCTGAACGCGGCGCAGGCTGACAAGAACCTCGCCGCGCTCGATCTGGAGCAGTCCAGGGTGCACAGCCTGATTTTCGTCGAGGCCACGCGCGATCTGGTGCCCGAGGAGCTTCGCGACGAGTTTGTTCGTATCGTGCTCCTGATGTTCCATCTTGCGGCCGGCGTCGTCCGCCTGGCTCTTCTCGTCGACGAGGAAGAGGCGAGCTGGATGATCCGCGACTTCAAGACGGTGGCAAAAGTCCAGTTTCAGCAGTTCGTCGGCGAGATCGTGCGGGGAGCCGAGAGCCCGCAGGCGTCATAGTCCGAGCCGGTCCCGGAGACCGTACCACCAGGCGCCGAGCATCGTCAGCGGGACGCGTAGCGCCCTTCCGCCCGGGAATGGCAGGTTGGGCAGTGATGCCCAGAGATCGAAACGTTCCGCGTGTCCGGCGACGGCCTCTCCCAGGATTTTCCCGAGAAGATGCGTGGTGGTGACGCCGTGGCCGCTGTCGCCATGGGAGAAGTAGATCTTGTCGCTGATGCGGCCCATATGCGGGATACGCGTCAGCGTCAGCGCAAAATTGCCGCTCCAGGCATAATCGATGCGGACGTCCTTCAGTTGCGGGAAAGTCCGTAGCATGTTGGGACGGATGACGGCCGTCAGGTCCTTCGGGTCGTGCCCGCCGTAGCCGATGCCGCCGCCGTAGAGAAGGCGGTTGTCGGAGGTCCGCCGGTAATAGTCGAGGATGTAGTTGGCATCCTCGACGCAGTAGTTCGCGGGCAACAGGCTTTCGGCCAGCGCGGCATCCAGAGGTTCGGTTGCCATCATCTGGCTTGAAACCGGCATCATCCGGCCATGGATCTCCGGCAGCAATGGCGCGAGATAGGCATTGCCGCAGACGAGGACATACGAGGCCTTCACGGAGCCTCCGGCGGTCCGAACCCGCGGCCTCTCGCCCGGCTCGACATTGGTGACGCGGGATTGCTCGAAGATGCGTCCGCCAAGGGATTCGACCGCAGCCGCTTCTCCGAGGACCAGGTTGAGCGGGTGGACATGCCCGCCCAGGCGGTCGATCATGCCCCCTGCATAGCGATCGGTGCTGACGTAAATGCCGACGTCCTGCCGGGACACCATTTCCAGGCCGGAATGGCCGTGTCTTTCCCAATGCGCCTTGTGGGCCTCCATCTCCCGGACCTGTTTCGGGGTGAATGCTGCGAAAAAGCCTCCATCGACGAGATCGCAGTCGATTTCGTATCTGCCGACGCGGTTGCGGATGATCTCGCCACCCTCGAGCGACATTTCTCCGAGTTTCACCGCCCTGTCATGACCGTAGCGGCCGGCGATCATCTCGAGGTCCCGGCTGTAGCCGTTGACGATCTGGCCGCCGTTGCGGCCGGACGCGCCGAAGCCGATCCTCTCAGCCTCCAGCACGACCACAGAGAAACCGCGTTCGGCAAGCTCCAGAGCAGCCGATATGCCGGTAAAGCCCGCGCCGACGACGCAGACATCCACCTCCAGGTCTCCTTCGAGATGCGGCCGCACCCGCTTGTCGTTCGCGGAGGCGGCATACCAGGAGTGGGTGTGCCGGGGATTGTCGCTGGTCTTGTAGGTCATGGCACACCGTGGTTCAGGATCGGTCAGGCTCCGAACCGCTCGGGCCGGTAAGCCGATATGTCGATGAGCGGTTTCTCCCCGACGATGGCCTCGGCGACGACGCGCCCGGTTACCGGGCCGAGCGTCAGTCCATGATGGGCATGCCCGAACGCGAACCACAGCCCCTTGTGGCGAGGAGCCTTGCCGATCACCGGCATCATGTCCGGCGTGCAGGGGCGGGCACCCATCCAAGGCTCCTTGTCCAGCCGTTCTCCGAGCGGGAAGATCGTCCGGGCGACCGCTTCGGCGCGCTCCAGCTGGACCGGCGTCTTCGGCGCGTCGCGCAACGCGAACTCCGCTCCCGTCGTCAGGCGGATGCCCTGGTTCATCGGGGCCAGGAAATAGCCGCGTTCGGCATCCATGGTCCAGCCGTTGAGCCTGGCATTGCCGCTCGCACCGTAGTGCATGTGGTAGCCCCGTTTGACCCCTACGAGGAAACGGTAGCCCAGCGGCTTGGTGACGGTGTCGGACCATGGCCCGAGAGCCACCACGACATCCTTGGCCTCGACAAGGCCGTCGTCCGCGACGATGCGCCAGCCGGAGGCCGTTTGCGAGAGGCTTTTGGCATCGCCCTTGAGGAACCGGCCGCCCAGCTTCTCGAAGAGCCGGAGATAGGCCATGGTCAGGGCATGCGGATCCCGCACCGACCATGGGTCCTCCCATTTCAGCCCGCCGACGAAGTCGCTGCTGAGGTTCGGTTCCTGCCGGGCGATGTCGTTCGCGGTCAGCTCCGTAAAGCTGACGCCGTAGTCCTTCTGAAGTCGGAGGGCTTCCTTGATTTCTCCGTCGTGTTTGGCGCGCGTGCGGAAAACCTCCGTCCACCCCTGCTTCACGATCAGGTCGCCGGCTCCGGCCTCCTCGATCAGCTCGTTATGCGTCGAGATGGAATGCTCGATCAGGGGCGCGTAGGCCCGCGCGATCAACTGGTGCCGGCTGAGGTTCGAGTGCCACCAGTATCGCGCAAGGAACGAGGTGACCGAAGGGATGGCCCGCCAGTGGTAATGCGCGTCGATCCGGTTGTTGATCGCATACCGGAGGATCATTCCGAATTGCTGAGGAAAACCGTAGGGAACGACGCCTTCCCGCTGGATCAGTCCTGCATTGCCGTAGGAGGTCTCTTCGCCGGCGCCGCGGCGGTCTACGAGGACAACCGATTTTCCGCGTCGCGCGAGGTGCAAGGCGGTCGATACACCGATGATGCCGGCGCCGAGAACGATTGCATCCGCTGTCATATCTGCTTGTTTCCAGTTCTGTTATCGTTCCAGGGACCATGCCGGGGACGATGATGTGGTGCAAATGAAAAATCGTCGCGCTGCCGATTGCGAGATGTCCGGACGGAGGGCGCTTGTCGGCCTCGTGCGGTGACGGTACAGCTTCCGGCAAGGCTGCAGCAGGGGAATGCGGGAATGAAGTTCGGTACAAGCGGTCTGAGAGGGCTATCCGAGGATCTGAAGGGGGCGGCATCCCGCCGCTATGCCGCAGCCTTCGGGCAATACCTGTTGGACAGCGGCAAGGCGCAAAGGGGGGCAACCATCCTGATTGGACGGGACTTCCGGGATTCCAGCCCCGAGATTGCCGACAACTGCGCGGCGGCGCTCGGTCAGCTCGGCTTCCGGGTCGTCGATTGCGGCACGGTGCCGACGCCGGCGCTTGCGCTTTACGGTCTTGGGAGCGGGGCCGCTTCGTTGATGGTGACCGGATCTCATATCCCGGCTGATCGCAACGGCATCAAGTTCTACCGTCCGGACGGCGAGATCGACAAGAATGACGAAGTGGCGATCAGTCGCCTCGCATCCGCGACGCCAGATGTCGTGGCGGGGAATGGCGCAGCCCCGGTCATCGACGGATCGAAGGAGTGCGCGGCTCTGTTTATGGAGCGGAACCGCATGCTGCTCCCCGCCGGAGCCCTGAGCGGCCTGAAGATCGGCGTCTACCAGCACAGCACGGTGGCGCGCGACATGCTCGCCGATTTTCTCGCACATTACGGTGCCGAGGTTCGGGCTCTCGGACGTTCGGAGACGTTCATTCCCGTGGATACGGAGGCGGTTTCGCCTGCGACAGTCGAGGCGTTGAGAGGTTGGGCGGCCGAGCATGCGCTGGACGCGATCGTTTCCGCAGACGGGGACGGCGATCGTCCTCTGGTGGCCGATGAAGCCGGAACGCCGATCAGGGGGGACCTTCTCGGGCTCGTCGCGGCGCGCTTTCTCGATGCGGCCGTCGTCGTGACGCCCGTGACGTCCAATTCTGGCATCGAGCGTGCGGGACGTTACGAGGTGGTGCGCACGCGCGTCGGCTCTCCGTACGTCATAGCGGGCATGGAGGACGCCGTGGCGGCCGGCAAGGAGCGCGTCATGGGCTTCGAAGCCAATGGCGGGCTGTTGACAGCCACCAGCTTCAGCGTCAACGGCCGGACCGTGAGGGCATTGCCGACGCGCGACTGCTTCCTCCCGGTCCTCGCAATCCTTTCGCTGGCCGCGCAGGAGAAAAGGCCGCTCTCCGGCATAGTCGCTGCCTTGGATCTTCCGGTCGCGACCGCGGACCGGCTGGAGAACTTCCCGGTTCAGGTAAGCGCCGCCCTGATGGAGCATTTGCGGAAGGGCGATCGTGAGCTCTCCGACTTTCTGGCGCCGCTCGGAGAGGTTGCCGGCAAGAGCGACATCGATGGCCTTCGCGTAACCCTGTCGGATGGTCGCGTCGTCCACTTCCGGCCGTCCGGCAATGCTCCGGAGATGCGGTGCTATGTCGAGGCCCCGGATGAGGATGCCGCCCAGGAATTGCTGACGGCAGGTCTGACACGGATCAGGGATTGGGCGGCTGCAGAAAAGACGGTCTGAGCCGCAGGAACTTTCACAGGTCATCCTTGTTGGCTGCGGCAGACAGGAGAGGTCCTATGAACATTCGTTACCTGCTGATCGGACTTGTCGTGATTCTGATCGCCATCGTGGTCTTCATGTCCAATCCGTTCCCGTCGACGGTGGACGAGGAGCCCGGCCAGCCGTCGCCGCACGCCGTCGACCAATGATCCATCCATGCGCCTGACGGAACAATGGTAGCATCAGGACGGGTGCCGGAATCGGCTCCGGCTCACGAACGATCGTCGTCCGGCCGCTTCGGTGCATTCTCCCGGTGTCCCTCGCCCTTTTTCAGATCCTTGTCGCTGAGGTGCGGGGATTGAACCTCGCGGACATCCAGGGCGCCGCCTTTCGTTTTCTCCGGTACTTGCTTCTCTGCCATCGCTGCAATCTCCTTCTCTGTCGTTGCCCGAGCCAACCGGCCAGGAGTTGGAATGTTCCGGCACCCGCGCCGGAACATTGGTGAGGGTCATGCGGTTCAATGGCAGGATTTCCAAGGGCGGGCATGACCGATGGACGAGGATACCTCGACAGAAGATTTCGACCTGTTGGCGGAGCGGCATGGAATTCCGCATGAGTACCGGGATCTGCAGGGGGAGGTTCGTCCGGTTCCGGAAGCAACGCGCCGCAGGATGCTTGAAGCCCTGGCCGTACTGGACAAAACGGACGGCTCCTCCGAGGTGCGGCCCCCGCGCCTGGAACTGGATGGCAGGACGGCCTGCTATCTTCCGGCCTTCCTCGATACGTCGCCAGCCTGGGGTGTTTCCCTCCAGCTTTACGAGCTTCGCTCAGCCCGCAACATGGGGATCGGCGACTTCGCCGACCTGCGTGCGGTCTGCGAGATCGCGGCATCCGCCGGTGCAGATTTCGTAGGCGTGAGCCCGCTGCACGCGCTCTTTCTGGCGGAGCCGGCCCGGTGCAGCCCCTATTCCCCCTCCAGCCGCATCTTCCTCAACCCGATCTACATCTCGGTGGAGGAGGTGAATGGTTTCGATCCGTCGTCGCTGGACCAGCACGAAGTACAACGCCTGAAGGCAGGCGACATTGTAGATATGCCCGCGGTGGCAGCTCTGAAATTGGCAGCTTTGAGAAAGATCTGGCAGGCTCGGACGACCCGCGACATATCGGACGGTGCTTTCGATCGCTTCCGGGCGGAACAGGGGGAGGTCCTGCGCCGCCATGCGGTCTTCGAGGCGCTTTCCTTCCACATGGTGAACCTCGGCCATGGCAGCGGCTGGCGGGAGTGGCCGCCGGAGTTCCGGCGGTGGGACAGCGATGCCGTCGATCGCTTTGCGGAGGAGCAGGCCGGCGAGGTCGAGTTCCATGCCTGGCTGCAATGGATAGCCGCCGGACAGCTCTCCGAGGTGACGGAGGCGGCACGGCGGTCCGGAATGCGTATCGGTCTCTACTTCGATCTGGCGGTCGGCGAAGCGCCGGACGGTTCCTCTACCTGGAGCACGCCGGATCTGGAACTGCCGGGGCTGCGTGTGGGGGCGCCGCCGGACGTCTTCAGCACCACGGGTCAGGATTGGGGCCTTGTCGCGCTGTCGCCGAAAGCGCTGCAGGAGCAGGGCATGCAGCCCTACCGGAACCTGCTTGATGCCTCGATGCGCTATGCCGGGGCCCTGAGGATCGACCATGCCATGGGCATATGGCAGCTCTTCCTGCTGCCGGAAGGGGAGACGCCGGCGGTGGGCGGCTATCTGCGCTATCCGTTCCAGGACATGGTTTCCGCTCTGGCCGCAGTCAGCCACCAGTGGCAATGCATTGTGATAGGCGAGGATCTGGGCAATGTGCCGGAGGGTTTTCGCGAGGTCATGGAAGAGGCGCGCATGCTGGGCTACCGTGTCCTCTACTTCGAGAACGCCGATCCGTCCGGCTTTGACGTGAGCGGCATCACACCCATGTCGCTCGCCTGTCTCTCGACCCACGACCTGCCGCCCCTGATCGGCTGGTGGCGCGGCGACGATATCGATCTCGCAATGGAGTTTGGCCTGACGGAGCCGGCTGTTGCAGAGGAGGCTCGCGAGGAACGTGCACGGCGGCGGGCGAGCATCATGGCCGGGCTCCGCTCCGACGGACTTATCGACCCCGCCAATGTTGCCGCCAATTTGGACGATCCACCCGGAGCGATCTCGGAAGAGGTCTTCGTCGCCATGCATCGGCTGTTGGCGCGAACTCCGAGCCTGATGGTCGCGCTTCGGCTCGCCGACCTCGCGGGAGAGGCCTCGCCCACCAATGTGCCGGGCACTTCGGATGCCTATCCCAACTGGCGGCGCAGGCTGCGCCTTCCGGTGGAGGAACTGGCCGGAAGCTCACTCTTCAGGCAAATCGTTGCAGCGGTGGCGGCGGAACGGCCCAAGATATGACGAGACGATGCGGCTGCCGTGCCCGGCGGGAGCCAGGCCTCACTCTGCCGCCGCGCGCTTGCTTGCTGACCCCTGCTGGGAGGGGCGGCGACGCCCGACGGAGTGGACCTCCAGCCCATGGCGCTGACCGATCGCCGGATCGTAGAGGTTGCGGCCGTCGAAGATGACGGGCTCGCGAAGGGCCGCCTTGATGGCCTCGAAATCCGGCGCGTGGAACTGCTTCCATTCCGTGACGACGATCAGCGCGTCCGCACCCGAAAGCGTGGCCTCCTTGTCATCGCAGAGGAGAAGGTCCGGCCGCTCGCCATAGATCCGGCGGCATTCCTCCATCGCAGCCGGGTCATAGGCCTGAACTCTCGCGCCCTGTGCCCATAGCGCCTCCATCACGACCCGGGAAGGCGCGTCGCGCATGTCGTCCGTCTTCGGCTTAAAGGCGAGGCCCCAGAGCGCAAAAGTGCGGCCGCGAAGGTCGCCATCGAAATGACGAAGGATCTTTTCGACAAGGAAGCTCTTCTGGCGGTTGTTGCGGGCCTCCACAGCCTTCAGCAGCACCGGATCGAAGCCGTCTGCCTCCGCGGTCCGGATGGTCGCCCGCACATCCTTGGGAAAGCACGAGCCGCCGTAGCCGACGCCGGGATAGATGAAGTGGTAGCCGATGCGCGGATCGGCGCCGATGCCGATGCGCACCTTCTCGATGTCCGCGCCAAACCGGTCGGCGAGGTTCGCCATCTCGTTCATGAAGCTGATCTTGGTCGCCAGCATGCAGTTGGCCGCGTATTTGGTCAGTTCGGCGCTGCGGATGTCCATGGCGATGATCTTCTCATGGTTTCGGTTGAACGGCGCATAAAGCTCCCGCAACTGCTGTTCCGATCCCGGATTGTCGGTACCGATGATGATCCGGTCCGGCTTCATGCAGTCTGCGACTGCCGATCCCTCCTTGAGGAATTCGGGGTTCGACGCCACGTCGAAGGAAAGGTCGCTTCGATCCCTCTCCTGGAGCGTCGCCTCCATCGTCGTGCGCACCTTGTCCGCCGTTCCCACAGGCACCGTCGATTTGATCACCACGGTCTTCGGCTCTTCCATGTGAAGAGCAATGTTGCGGGCCACCGTCAGCACATGGCGCAGATCCGCCGAGCCATCCTCGTCGGGCGGCGTTCCGACGGCGATGAACTGCAGCGGCGAGAAGGCGACCCCGTCTTTGGGATCGGTGGTGAACAGCAGATGCCCTGACTTCACGTTCTCGCGCACCAGCGCCTCGAGACCAGGCTCGTAGATCGGAATCCGGCCGGCCTTGAGATCGGCGATCTTCTGCGGGTCTATATCGACGCACATGACCTGGTAGCCGGCTTCGGCGAAAACCGCCGCCTGAACCAGGCCCACATAGCCGATGCCAAAAAATGTGATGCGCATGGGTTTATCTCGTCATTGATCCGCGCGACATTGGCCGGACGGCCAGGTCGCCGGCTTCTAGTACGCCTTCGTGACAGCAATGTGCAAAGAAAATTCGGCCCTCTTCCTGCATGAAAGACGAGCTTGCGTTCTCCATGTGGCGATGCCGTGCCTTGTCTCCAGAGCTTTCCGCCTTATATGACAGACAGATGAAAGGCCGCGCGGCCTACCTGTTTCACCCCTATGACATGCCAACGGACCTGACGCCCGCAACCTTGTGGGTGCGAGCAAGGGAGACAGCCCTATGGATGCAGCCAAGACACTGGCGGAAATGACCGTAAGCGAGCGACGGGAACTGATCGATTTCGTGGCGGTAGCCCTTGAAGGCGCTGCCGAGGAAGCGCAGGAGCAGGGCGATACCCTCTCCGCGACGAACTCCCACAACCTTGCCACCGCCATTCGCGGTCACGCCGACGAACTGGCGACGTACGACCTGAAGTCGGCGGAGCTCTTGCTTCAGCAGGGTATGACTCTGGTTGCGGCCACCTTGTCCCATATCCCGAAATCCCGCCTTCACTAGCGCCTCCCCATCCTGCGCGTGGCCCCGCCCGCGCGTGCATGTCACACCCGCGCAACACTTCCTCCTTACTCAGCCGTGAGCGGATGCGCAGTGACATGAGGATGGACAATGGGCAACATCATCGCCACCGGGTTCAATGCAGGCTCCAGCGACGGCGAACTCCAAAGTCTTGAAGAGGATCTCCGGCATCTCGCTGACATGGGCGTGGAGACCGTCGAACTTGGCTTGACCAGCCTGGACCTGATCACCGGCGGACGGATCGTCCCGGAGCGGCTCGAACGGCTTGCGGCGCTCACCCGGCAATTCACGTTCCGCTATACCGTTCACGGCCTGGTCTCCTCGAACTTCATGGACCCGGCCACCTCGACCTACCAGCTTGCTGCAGCCAAAGCGCTGGTGGAGGTTTGCGATCGCATCGGGGCCAAGGTTCTCGTCCATCACGGCGGCTGCCTCCGATCCGACCAGATTCACGAGCGGGCTGCCGCGGACCTGCGCGAGCGGGAGGCCTTGCTGGAACTCGCCGAGTTCGGCAGGCGTCATGACGTGCGGATCGCGCTGGAGAACATCTTCACCACCGAGCCGGGCCAGTATCGCCAGACGCCGGCCGAAGTGGCGGGGACCGTCAGGGCGCTCAACCATCCAAACGTGGTCGCACTCATCGACTTCAGCCATGCCTACATCGAATCCACCTATCGCGGTCTCGATTTCCGCGACCAGCTGCGCGCCATGGCGCCTGTCGCGGGGCATCTCCACGTGCATGATTCGTTCGGTCGTCCGCAGGCCTTCTACCAGGGCTACCATCCGCAGGAAAACACGGCGCTGGGGATCGGCGACCTGCACCTCCCGCTCGGCTGGGGCGACATCGACTGGAACGATATCTTCGCCGAACTCGAATTCCTGCCGGGGACGACCCTGATGATGGAGATCAGCTCCCGCTACAGGGCCGAACAGCCGGGTTGTCTTGAACGGGCGCGAGCACTGATGGCGATCAACGCCGGCGTCGATGCAGCCGCTGCGGAATAGCCGGCCGTCGTGAAGGCGATATCGAGATCACTTTCGGCGTTCTAACCACTACAAATCGTTGGTCCAGGCTTCGCACTCACGGTGCTGGGGCCAACACGCTTTTTCTCGAGGCAAGCGCAGACTTGCGGTCGGTGGCGAGCGACAGTTCCGCACCTTGATCAGCGCATGTCGCGCATATGGCTTTCGACGCTGCGAAGATGACGCCGCATGGCTTCCGCCGCAGCCGCGCCGTCGCGATCGGCGATCGCCTCGACGATCTGTTCGTGCTCCCTGAAGCTGTGATGGTCGGAGGGGGGGCGAACGGGCGTCTGGCGCAGCCTCCCCCAGGTGACGGCCCGGCGGACGGCGTTCAGCGTGTCCAGGAGCCCGAGCAGAAGGGTGTTCTGAGACGCTTCCCCGATCGTCCGGTGCAGCCGGTTGTCCCATTGTTCGTACAGCCGCCAGGTGGGCGCCTGCTGAGCCTTGATCATGCAGGTGCGGATCTCGGCGATCTGGCTGCCCGTGGCGTTGAGCGCGGCGCAGCGCGTGACTTCGGGTTCGAATGCGATACGCGCACCCATGACTTCCAGCGGATTGGTCCGGTGGACCATCGCGTTGATATCCGCAAACGTATCGATCGGCCGGTCGCCGAGGAACGTCCCCTTGCCGACATGGCGCCACACCGTGCCCTCTGCCTGCAATGTCGCCAGTGCCTTGCGCAGGACGGCGCGCCCGACATCGAGCGATTGTGCCAGCTCCCGTTCGGGCGGCAGGCGTCCGTCCTCCGGCAGTTCGGCGGTGGCGAGAAAACCCTTCAGTTTCGCCAGCACGTCCATTTCAAGATTCTGATCCATATATCAACCAATCCGCAATTGGTTTCGTTACTAGCGCAATGCCTCGTCGCCTGTCAATAGCTGCTCTTTTGAGAGGAGGGGGCAGGAAAAAGGTATTAAACTACTGAAATATAAGATTAAATATATAGGTTGCGGCCGATATGATCCGGTATGCCAGTGTTGATCTGGAGGCTGGTGAAAAGAAATTGGTTGACACCTTGTCGGAGTAATGAATGATTGGTTTTTAATTGGGTTCTGGGGAGGGCCCAATAACGGGAGGAAATGATGAATACGCTAGCCAGGAAAATCCGGGCATCGGTGTCTGCCGCTGCCGTTTGTTTTGCCATTGCTGTTCCGGGCGTCGCCTGGGCAGATCCCATGCGTGTCGCCTTCGGCGATATCGCCACCGTGGAATCGCTCAATCTTCTTGCCGCCCTCGAGCGCGCCAGGGAAAAGGGCGTCGACGTGCAGATCACCTACCTCAAGAGCGAGGATATCGCCGCTCAGGCGGTGGTGAGCGGACAGGCCGATATTGGCGTGGGCGCTCCGTATGCGTTGCTCCAGAAGGTGAAGGCACCGATCCGCATCTTCATGCAGTTGAGCAAGCTGCAGTTCTACCCGGTCGTCAACACGGAGTTCTACAAGGACTGGAAGGATCTGGACGGCCAGGAAATCGCCGTCCACTCGCGCGGATCCGGCACCGAGGCGATCATGCAGTTGATGGCCGACAAGAACGGCATCAAGTATTCCAACATTTCCTACGTGCCGGGCGCCGAAGTCCGCACCGGCGCGCTCCTGCAGGGCAACGTCAAGGCCACGATCGTCGATTCCTCCGGCAAGCGCATTCTCGAAGACAAGGCGCCGGGCAAGTTCGCTTTCCTGCCGCTCGGAGAGGTGGCCGCGACCGACGAAGCCCTTTTCGCCAACACTGACTATCTGTCGGCCAACGCCAAGGACGTCGAGATCCTCGTGGAGGCGATCCTCACCACCTGGCGGGAAGTGGCGGCCGATCCGAAATCGGTCACGGCCCTTCGCGAGAAATACAAGCTGCTTCCGGACGCGACGCCGGAAATGGTCGCCGACATCGAGCCCTACTTCACCGGGATTGCATCGAACATGCCGCTGAACGGCGGCGGCGAGGCGGCGGCAAAGGACGACTTCGCCTTCTACACGATTTCCGGCGCGCTCGAGGGAGAGGCAAAGGATCTGAAGGTAGAGGACTTCTGGGATCTGACTGCGCTCAACGGCGTGCTTTCCCGGGTGGGTACGAAGTAGATGCAGATGACCGTTTCTCCTGCCAAGCTCGATGACGGAATAGGAGCCTCGAAAGAGGCTCCGGCCTCCATCGGCGCGGCGCTTCAGGCCTTTGCCGCGGAGCGCCGATCCTTCTGGGTCGTGGTCTCTCTTGCCATTCTGTTCGGCGTCTGGGAGGTGGCCGGACGTGTGCCGATAAGCTTCGCCTTTCCCACGTTCACCGATACGGTTGCGGCCTTCGGTGAGATGGTCGCCGACGGAAGCATGCTGTGGGCCTTTTTCCTGACGCTCCAGCCGCTGCTGCTCGGCATCCTTTTCTCCGCTACGCTCGGAATCGCGCTCGGCGTGTCCATGGGGCTGTCGGACAAGGCCGAGTGGCTGCTTGCGCCGGTCTTCATCGTCCTGCAGGCCGCACCCATGGCCGCGCTCGTGCCGCTCGTCACCTTCGTCTACGGCATCGGACTGACGGCGAAGACGCTGGCGGTGATCATGCTGGCCCTGCCGGTGATCGTGCTGAACTCCTACAAGGCGGTTCGTCACGTCAACGCATCCCTGGTGGACATGTGCCGTTCCTTCCAGGGAACCCGCATGCAGCAGATATTCAAGATCATCATTCCCGACGCCTCGCCCGTGCTCTTTGCGGGCCTGCGGCTGGGAATTGCGGCGGGCTTCATCGGCGTGATGCTTGCGGAGCTTCTGATCACGCCGACCGGCATCGGCGACCTGATCACCTATCACCGCTCCGTCGCCAACTACGCTCACATGTACGCTTCCGTCGCGGCCATCATCGCCGTGTCCACATTGACGCTTGCGGGCTTGCAATATGTGGAAACGCACCTGCTGCGCCCGGAAAAGAGGAGGAAGTAAGATGGCCAATACTGCTCTGGCACGTGATGGAACCGATGCGGCGCCACGATCCGATACGGTTGTCGAGGTCCGGGACATCTGCAAGAACTATGGAGATGTCGAGGCGCTCCGCGGGATCAACCTCGACTTCGAGCGCGGCAAGCTCACGACGCTTCTCGGTCCCTCCGGCTGCGGCAAGACCACGCTGCTCAAGATCATCGCCGGTCTCGTGCCGGCCACTTCGGGCGAGATCCGCGTCAATGGCCGTGCGGTGACCGGACCCGGGCCTGAACGCGCCTTCGTCTTCCAGGATTTTGCGCTGATGCCCTGGGCCACGGTCCTTCGCAATGTCGGCTTCGGCCTCGAACTGAAGGGCGTTCCGGCGGCGGAGCGGGAAAGGACGGCCCGTCGTTACATCGAACAGGTGGGGCTCGCCGGTTTCGAGCAGAAATATCCCCACGAGCTCTCCGGCGGCATGCGCCAACGTGTCGGGATTGCCCGCGCCTTTGCGGTGAACGCCGACGTCCTTCTGCTCGACGAGCCGTTTTCCGCCGTCGACGAGCAGAACCGCCGCAAGTTCCAGGAGGATCTCCTGCAACTGGTGGAACTGGAGAAGAAGAGTTTCATCTTCGTCACCCATTCGATCGAGGAAGCGGTCTACGTCTCGGACCGTATCGTTCTCCTGTCCCCGCGTCCCGGCCGCGTTTCGCAGATCATCGACCCGATGATCGATCGCTCGGCCTCTCCGGATGACATCCGCCGCGATGCTGGTTACCTCGACGTCGTCGAGGAGATCTGGCAGGGGCTGCGGCAATATGCGGAGTGATGCGTCATGACCCTCTTCGGCATTCGCATTCCCATGATGACCTCGCTGCTGTTCTGGCTGCTTGTGTGGGAGATCGTCGGGCGGCTCGAGGTCATGTTCCTGATTCCGCCGATCACCTCCATCGTCGCGGCAGGAGTCGAACTCGTTCAGACCGGCTCCTGGCAGAGCGCCTCGATGATCACGCTGCGTTCCTTCGCCTACGGCATAACGCTCGCCATTGCCGTCGGCGTGCCGCTCGGCGTCCTCATGGGCCGCATCAAGGTGATCGACAACATCTTCGGTCTCTGGGTGAACATCTTCGTGAGCGCCCCGCTCTCCGCACTTGTCCCGGTTCTTATGATCCTGTTCGGCATGGGCGAGACCACTGTCGTGGTGACCGTCTTCCTGTTTGCCGTCTGGATCATCGTGCTGGACGCCCGGGCGGGCGTCATGCAGGTGCCGACGTCGCTCATCGAGATGGGACGCTCCTACGGCGCGTCGCGCTGGACGATCTTCAGCAAGATCATTCTTTTCTCCGCACTGCCCGAGATCCTGGCCGGCATCCGGATCGGTCTCATCCGCGGCGTGAAGGGGGTTGTCATCGGGCAGATCCTGGTCTCCATCATCGGTTACGGAGAGCTTTTCGAGCTCTATTCCCGCAACGTCGACATGGAGCGTTTCTGGGCCCTTACCATGCTTCTCTTCGTGGCGGCGATGCTGCTGTCCGCGGGGGTGGAACAGTTTGAAAAACGCATCGAATACTACGCAGGAGCGCGATAATGAACGAAATGCCTCAACTCAAGAACTACGTCTTCAAGCCGGCAGCCGTGCCGACACTGGCGGTCGCCGGAAGCGACGCGCTCTTCCCCATCCACCGGATCTATTGCGTCGGGCGCAACTTCGCCGACCACGCCATCGAGATGGGCCACGACCCGAACAAGGAGCCGCCGTTCTTCTTCCAGAAGAATCCCGACACCATCGTTCCGGCGGGTGAGGATTTTCCGTATCCGACCGAGACCGCCGATGTGCACCATGAGGTGGAACTGGTCGTGGCGCTCCATAAGGGGGGCATAAACATTCCGGTCGAGAGCGCCCTCGATCACGTCTACGGCTATGCGGTGGGTCTCGACATGACCCGTCGCGATCTCCAGGCGGAAGCCAAGAAGGCGGGGCGCCCATGGGAGACCGCCAAGGCGTTCGAGGCCTCGGCGCCGTGCGGTCCGCTGCATCCGGTCTCCAAGGTCGGACATCCGACCAACGGGGCAGTCTGGATGAAGGTGAACGGCGAGACCCGCCAGAACGGCGACCTCAACCAGATGATCTGGAAGGTGCCGGAAATGATTTCCTACCTCTCGCGCCTGTTCGAACTGAAGGCCGGCGACCTGATCTTCGCAGGCACGCCGGCAGGCGTCGGTGCGGTTGTCCGCGGCGACGAAATGGTCGGCCATGTCGAAGGCGTCGACGAGGTTCGCTTCCGCGTGGCCTGATTGCGATCAGGCATGGGAGGCTATGCCATAACCGAACCGGATCGGATGCGCTGAGCGCCTGATCCGGTTCAATGCGTTTTCGGGACCCTCCTCCCAGCAGGGCCGTCGTCGGTTGAGGGCCCAGCAGTCGCCGCCACTTTTAGCGCGCCGAGGTCTCGGAGCTCACGAGGTTTGGTGAGTTAAGGTGCCTGTTTGTGGATTGGACAGGCCAGACTTTATTTCTTTCCTCCAACATAGGACACCACGCCTGTT
>DASUPM010000242.1:0-7339 GCA_036281095.1 Pseudorhizobium sp. | reverse complement strand
CGGATGAGGTCGGCCATGGTGAAGTGTCCCTCCTGCTGGCATGGCAGTTCCGGCTTCCAGTTGGAGCGCCGGTAGAGGAAGGATTCCTGATCCCCGTGGACCATGCCGAGAAACGTCTCGGCGACGATCGTGGATGCCATGGGACCGAGCCGCTGGCCGCCGTGGTAGTGTTCGGCTTCCTTCAGCACGTAGTACCAGAGCGGCGTCGTTTCGTGCAGGCCGTGCTTCTCGGCCACTGCACCGTCCGGACCTTGCGCGATGTCTTCGGGTTTCATCGGGTCGATCCTCATCGCCCGACAGACCGCCTGGCCGGATGGCAGGCCGATCTGCACGCCGCGTCGCAGGTTGCGGAAGGCGAGGTTGGCTTCGCGTTCCTCCTGTTCCGTAGGGTCCTCCCGCAGGCCGGGCAGTCTGTGGAGCGAGGGGGCGATGAACGGGTCGAGCTTGCGGGAGAAGTTGAAGGTGAAGCCGGGTCCGCCCTGGCCGTCAATATTGAAGAAGCGGCGCCAGTCGATGACCCAGTTGGACGGCAGCTTTGCCTGCGGGTTCGGCGGAAAATCATCAGGATCGGGATCCAGCTCGCCGATGATGAAGCCCGATTTTCCCGTGAATTCGAAGAGGAGCTTCAAGCTTCCGTTGGCAATGCTCGGCGTGCCGGGGTGGAATGCCCGGTTGTGGCTGTAGGTTTCGCGCACCATGGAATGGCCGAGGCGGTAGCAGGCGGCGGCGAATTCGGCCGGCATGTACGGCCGCAGCTTGAAGCGGTAGAAACGACGGCCGTCCTTCTTGATCCTGTGGATCAGCCCCGGCTCGGTGAGCCGTTCGACGAAATCGAACAGCACGATCCACTGGTAATGCCAGGTGACGATACGGCGGGCTTCGTGGAAGAGCGCCATCCCTTCGAGTGGGGATCCCTTGTCCTTCAGCCAGTCGACCACCGCATTGTGGAACTTCAGCATCAGAAGATGCATCTGCGCCACCAGCAGGTTCTCGTCGTTCCGCTCGTCGAAGATCAGCGCGTGTCCGACCTGGTTGCGTGGCAGGTCGTTGGGAAGAGAATCGATGGATTGGCCGGCTTCGTTCGCCGATGCTCCGGTGTGCCCGATCAGAAGTTTGGGAATGATGCCGAAGGCGGCGGGGTCGCGCTGATAGAGATAGGGGTGGATGCCGGGCCCGTCGCCATAGACCGAGTCGAGATCGAGTGCGGGTGTGCGGAAGTTCTCCGTCGCCTGCGGATCGGCCTTCTGCTGGTCGAGCGGCGTGGTGTCCAATGTGATGTCGTGATCGACGAACTGTCCGAGATAGGTGTATCCCGCGGGGATAGCGTCGTTATCGCCGGCCGGATCCGGATCCTGGCCGACATCGCCCTTGTCCCTCATCGCCTTTGCCAGTTCGAACAGGGCATCGTCGTCGACATGGAGCGGCAGCAGGTCCGGAAACATGATGCCGAACTTGCCCGGGTCGCCGATCCCCATGAACGAGTGCAACGTCTCCCGCTTCATTCCGCGCACGCCGTGCCCATGCATCGCAATGTCAGTCATGACAGTTCCTCCTGCTGGTGCAATCTTTGATGGATTATTTCTGATAATAATCGTCAGGATTGCATCGGAGGATGCGAAGCACAACCAACCGGAAACTCAATCTGCGGCTGCGTAAAGTTGCTTCTGGGGCTGTTCAGCGCTCCAGCAGCGCCACCGCCTCGACATGTGGCGACCAGAGGAACTGGTCGACCGGCGTGACCGAGCGGATGGCGTAGCCGCTGTCGGAGAGGATCTTCAGGTCGCGTGCCAGCGTCAGAGGGTTGCAACTGACCGCGGCGACCTTCCTCACACCGGACCGCGCCAGCTCCTTCATCTGCGCTTCGGCGCCCGCGCGTGGCGGGTCGAAGACCACAGCATCGAAGGCCTTGAGCTCCTGTGCGGTCAGCGGGCGGCGGAAGAGGTCGCGCTTCTCGATCGTGACCGGCTTCAGGCCCTGTGTGTTGCGTGCGGCCTGATCGAGAGCCCTCAGCGGCTGTTCCTCGCCTTCCACCGCATGCACCCGCGCGGCGCGCGCAAGGCGAAGGCTGAAGGTTCCGGAGCCGGCAAACAGGTCGACGACGCGCTTCGCTTTTCCCACATGGGAAAGGACGAGCGCCGCCATCGCGTCCTCTGCCTCCCTGGTGGCCTGCATGAAGGCGCCGGGAGGAAGCGAGACCAGCACGCCGCCAAAATCGACCAGCGGCTTCTGCGGCTCGACCAGCACCTCCCCGTTGGCGGAGACGCGTGTAATCCCCTTGGTCTTCAACACCGTTTCGATGGTGCTGCGGCGCTGTCTTTCGGAAAGTGGCTTCAACCCGTCGGCGGCGATATCCAGCCCGGAGAGGGTTAGGGTAACGGCCAGCCGGAACGTCTCCGAACCCGCCGCAAGCGCCTCGGCAACCGAACGGATCGCGGCGAGACCATCGACGATACCGGGAGCGGATATCGGACATTCCTCGATCGCGACGATGTGGTTGGTCTCGGCCCTGTTGAAGCCGAGCAGCATGCCCTTTTCCGTCCGGCGTGCAGAGAATATGGCACGGCGTCGCTGGCCGGTACCGCAGGTGACGAGCGGTGCGACGTCCGGTGTAAGACCTTTGGACCGCAAAGCTTCCACCACGAGATCACGCTTGAAAGCGCGGTATGGCTCATCCGAAAGGTGCTGGAGCGAACAGCCGCCGCAGGCGTCGCATTCGGGGTCGAAGTGCCGACAGAGCGGGTTCGCACGATCCGCCGAAGGCGATACGGTGGACAGGATGGTGCCATGGCTCCCGTTGACGGCGATCGCGACGGTTTCACCCGGCAGCGCATGCGGAACGTAGATAGGTCCCTGCGGCCCGTGGGCGATGCCGTGCCCCTGGGCGCCCAGTCGGCTGATGGTGACTGTTTCCGTACTCATGTCTTCCGTCCTGCGAGCAGGAATTCCTGGTTGCCGTCTCCGCCGGCGATCGGGGAGGGGATGATACCGAGGCTCGACCAGCCCATCTCCTCCGTCAGCCATCGCTCGATTTCCGCTGCAATTCCAGCCGCCGATTCGGGCTTCTTCAGGAGGCCGCCCTTGCCGATGGCGTCGCGTCCGGCCTCGAACTGCGGTTTGACGAGAAGCACGCATATGGCGTCCGCTTCGGCCAGGTTCAACGCCGGAGGAAGCGCCAGCCTGAGCGAGATGAACGAGACGTCCGACACGACAACCGAAATCGGCCTTTCGCCGAGATGCTCCCGGACGAGGTCGCGAGCGTTGAGCCCCTCGAGGTTCGTCACACGCGGATCGGCGGCGATGCGTTCATGCATCTGGCCGTGCCCCACATCGACCGCTGTCACGTGGCCTGCGCCGCGTTCCAGAAGCACTTCCGTAAAGCCGCCTGTGGACGCGCCCACGTCGAGGCAGGACATGCCGGAGACCGGAAACTGGAAATGATCGAGTGCCGCAGCGAGCTTCAGCGCCGCCCGTGAGACGTATTGCCGCGCCGGATCGGCGATTTCAACGATGACGTCAGGCGGAAAGACCTGGCCCGGCTTGACGACCGTCTGCCCGTTCACCGTCACCGTGCCGCGGACGACCGCATCGCGCGCCCGCGAGCGGCTTTCGAAGAGCTTGAGCGAGACGAGCAGTTGATCGAGGCGTTGGGACTGGGACTTCAGCGGCATCATGTCTCAATGAGTGGGATTTCGCGGTTGCGCAAGGGCTTTGGCCGCCATCGGTGCGTCGACAGGCGCCTGGAAAGAAATCCCGCCGCTCTTTCTCAATCGAATTTTAAGGCGGATGCGGTTCCCTTTCGGCAGCGCCCTGGATTCGGCGCCGCTGTCTCCGACTGCCCGAAATCATTTCGGACCCCATCACCTCCCGCAGTCATTCATTTCCCCGGCTTGAGTAACATGTCCCTTCGAAATCTCTCCCTGAACAAGAAGCTCATCGGCACCTTTGCCGCCGTCATGTCCGTTTGCCTGCTGGCATCGGCAGGGGTCTTCTGGCAGGTGGTTCAATCGACCCGTGCTTCCGTCAGGCAGACGAGCGCCCAGACGGCACTCAGCCATGTGGACAATGCCTTGCAGGCCATGCTGGAGCAGGTGGCCAACCAGCGCGGCTACGTCCTTTTCCGCAGCGACAGCACCTACAACGCCGTGTTTTCCCAGCGCGAGAAGATGATCGCGGAAATCGAGGAAGCCAAGAAGGCGGCAGGCGGTGAACCGGCGGTGGTTGCTTCCCTGGACGAGATGCGGGCCGCGGCAGATGCTTTCCATCGGGAAATCAGCGAGCCGCAACTGGCCGCTCGCAAATCGACGGAGGCGCCGATTTCCGAAGTGCTCGCCGCCGGCAGTGATCGTGCCGGCGGACAGCTCGACGCGTTCCGTCAGGCGGCCGGGAACATCAAGCAGGAGATCGCTGAGCGGGTCACGGCACTGCAGGCCCAGCAGGAAGCGGCGCAGTGGAATGTCATGATGGCGCTGCTGATCGGCGGAGCCGTGGCGGGCCTGATCGCAAGCGGTCTTGTCTGGGCTTTGTCCCGCGCCATCGTCACGCCAATCGTCGGCATGACGGACGCCATGTCGCGGCTTGCCGGCGGCAACAACGATATCGAGGTGCCGGCACTCGATCGCGGCGACGAAGTGGGCCAGATGGCCAAGGCGGTCGCCGTCTTCAAGGATGCGGCCATCGAGAAGCTTCGCCTCGAGCGCGAAAGCGACGCCGCCCGCGCAGCCGCCGACCGCGAGCGGCTCAGCAACGATGAATTGAAGGCGCTCGAAGCGAGCCAGCTGGAATTCGCGATCGATTCACTTGCGAAGGGGCTGTCCAATCTTTCGAACGGTGATGTGGCCTATCGTATCGAGGCCCCCTTCGAAGGGAACCTCGACCGCCTGCGCACCGACTTCAACCAGGCCGTTGCGAAGCTGCAAACGGCTCTTCAGTCGGTCGGGGCAAATGCCGCCGCCATCAATTCCGGCGCGGAGGAAATCCGCGTCGCCGCCGACAATCTCGCACGCCGCACGGAACAGCAGGCCGCTTCGGTCGAAGAAACGGCCGCCGCGCTCGAAGAGGTCACCACGACCGTGAAGGATGCCGCCAAGCGTGCGGAAAACGTCGGGCAGCGCGTCGAGCGGGCGCGCGACGGAGCGGAAAAATCCGGCGATGTGGTCCGCCGCGCGGTTTCCGCCATGGAGCAGATCGCAAAGTCCTCCGGCGAGATCATCAACATCATCAGCGTCATCGACGACATCGCCTTCCAGACGAACCTGCTCGCCCTAAATGCGGGCGTCGAGGCAGCCAGGGCCGGCGATGCGGGCAAGGGGTTTGCGGTCGTTGCCCAGGAAGTGCGCGAGCTTGCCCAGCGTTCGGCCAACGCGGCCAAGGAAATCAAGTCGCTGATCACCACTTCGTCCGAACAGGTCGATTCCGGCGTCGCCCTTGTCGGAGAGACCGGCAAGGCGCTGGAGGCCATCGTCGGCGAGGTCCAGGAGATCGACGAGCACATCAAGGCGATCGTGATCTCCACCCGCGAACAGTCGACCGGCCTGCAGGAAATCAATGTGGCGGTCAATACGATGGACCAGGGCACGCAGCAGAATGCCGCCATGGTCGAGCAGCAGACGGCCGCCAGCCAGGCGCTGGCGACGGAGGCAGAGGCGTTGAACAGCCTGTTGCGGCAGTTCAGCCTTGGTTCGCTTGGTGCTGGTCGCCCGGTACAGCGGACCGCGAGCCAGCCGTCGGCCGCAGCGGCCGCCAAGCCGGTACTTTCCGCCGCAGCGCCCGCGCCGTCGGCCAAACCCGTGCTGAGGACCGCCGCTGTGCCTGTTGCGAGCCGCGGGCCGGTTGCTGCCACGACCACCTCTCGCCCCGCACCTTCGCCGGCGGGCGCGCTTCACGGCAAGCTGACCGCAGCCTTCGGCTCCGCAGCCGCAAAGCCCGCCGAGGACAACTGGGAAGAATTCTGAGATCTGCGAGGGACCTTGAAACCAGAACGGCCGGTCTGATCCGGCCGTTCTGCGTTCTGTATCTTGCCGAAAGCCCGGGATCAGCCGGCGGCGCCGACGCCGAGTTGCTTCTGTCCCAGTGCATTGAAGACCGTGCTGACGATGCCGGCCCGGTCGAGCCCGGCACGCGCGTACATGGCATCCGGGCTTGCCTGCTCCATCCACACATCCGGCAGGACCATGCTGCGGATCTTCAGGCCGTGATCGAGCATCCCCTCGCTCGCGAGGTACTGCAGCACATGCGCGCCGAAGCCGCCGACGGCGCCTTCCTCGACAGTCACCAGCACCTCGTGGTGGCGGGCGAGGCGGCGCACGAGGTCGTGGTCGAGCGGCTTAGCAAAGCGGGCATCGGCGACGGTGGTCGAAAGTCCCGCCGCATCCAGGTCTTCCGCCGCAAGCAGACAGTCCTTGAGGCGGGTTCCGAAGCTGAGCAGCGCAACCTTGGTGCCTTCCTTGACGATGCGGCCCTTGCCGATCTCCAAGATCTCGCCCCGTTCCGGAAGCTCCACGCCGACGCCTTCCCCCCGCGGATAGCGGAAGGAGATCGGTCCTCCGTCATAGGCGGCTGCCGTGCGCACCATGTGCTTGAGTTCGGCCTCGTCGGCCGCGGCCATCACGACCATCCCGGGCAGGGTGGCCAGGAAGGTCGTATCGAACGAACCGGCATGGGTGGGACCATCGGCGCCGACAAAGCCGGCTCGATCGATCGGGAACCGCACGGGCAGGCCCTGGATCGCCACGTCGTGGACGACCTGGTCGTAGCCGCGCTGCAGGAAGGTCGAGTAGATGGCGCAGAAGGGCTTGTAGCCTTCCGCTGCAAGGCCGGCCGCGAATGTCACGGCATGCTGCTCGGCGATACCGACGTCGAAGGTGCGCGACGGGAACGCCTCGGCCAGCTTGTCGATGCCCGTGCCGTTCGGCATGGCGGCGGTGATGCCGACGATCCTGTCGTCGAGCCGCGCCTCCTGGACGAGGGATTCGCCGAACACGCTGGTATAGCTCGGAGCATTGGGCTTCGACTTCGCCTGTGCGCCGGTGATCACGTCGAACCGGTTCACGCCGTGATACTTGTCGGCAGCCGCCTCCGCGGGGGCGTAGCCCTTGCCCTTCTGGGTGCAGACGTGGATCAGCACCGGGCCACGGGCATTGTCCCGGACGTTGCGGAGCACCGGCAGCAGATGCTCGAAGGAATGCCCGTCGATCGGCCCGATATGGTAGAAGCCCATCTCCTCGAACAGCGTGCCGCCGGTGACATAGCCACGCGCATGCTCGACTGCACGGGTGATGGCGCGGTCGACCTTCTTGCCGAGATAGGAGGTCAGTTTCTTGCCGACATCGCGAATGCCGCG
>DASUPM010000241.1:0-4271 GCA_036281095.1 Pseudorhizobium sp. | reverse complement strand
GAGACGGCCGCCCGACGTCGTCGTGTCGATGTTCTCGGTGATCGACCGGAAGCCGACGCCCTTCTTCTCCAGTTCGGCGATGAACTCGACCAGATGCTTCATCGACCGGCCGACGCGATCCAGCTTCCATACGATGAAGGTGTCGCCCTCGCGTGCGTAGCTCAACGCCTCCGTCAAGCCGGGACGCTCGGTCTTGGCACCGGAGGCCTTGTCCTCGAAGATCCTGTCGCAGCCGGCGCGGGTGAGGGCGTCCATCTGCAGGGCTGGATTCTGGTCAGCGGTTGAAACGCGGGTGTAGCCGATCAAGCTCATGAAGTCCGAATCGTCCGTTTTTCCAAATAATGCGGACGTTTTCCCATTTGCCGCCGATTCGCAAGGTTTACGGACAAAATGACCCGATACCCGAATATGACCGTTTGCCGGACAAGCGATCATGCGGCCGCTCCCGGCGGCTCCCAGCGGATCAGGGCGCCTTCGAAGATCCCGTCGCCGGGATGGGCGAGAGACCAGAACATGCCCATGTTGTAGCGGGCGAAGATGCTGTCGAGGCCGGCCGCGCCCTGCAACTGTTCCGGCGCGAAGCCGTCGTCACGGGCGAAAGCCTCGATCTCGTCATCGCTCAGGCGCACGCCGTTGATCTCGATCGCCACGATCTCGACGCGCCGGCGCTCGATCACGATGCGGCCGACGTCGAGGCAAGGGCGGTCGGGAACGATCTTGCGGCAGTGGCGGGTGCGCATGCCTTGGTATAGCTGCAGCATCTCACCCGGCCGGGCATGGCGCTTGCGGTTGGCGCGCACGGTCTGTCGCTTGACGCCGGTCTCGATCTGCGGCGCAAAGAATGCCTTGAAGCCATAGGCAACCATCAGAACAATCTCCGTTCACTGGATCTGGCGCAATCCGGGCAGGTGTGCGTCCACTTGTTCGCCTTGCGCGTGGTGCGCCATCCCTCGGCCGTGATGTCCTCGCGCATGATGGCGAAGTCTTCCTGGGCATAGGTGCGGCGATAGGTGAGGGGGCAGCTGTCGCAGGTGATCTGCAGCTTGCCCTGGTGCTGCACGAGGGTCATGACATCATCTGCCGGGCGGCCGCCAGCCGTGCGTCGAGTAGCTGGTCGATGTTGGCGTGAAGATCCTCGCGGCTGATCTCCAGATCGACGGCCGCCTCGATGATCGCAAATGACAGTGCCTCGAAGGCAATGCCGGGATCGGCGGGAAGCGCATCGTTGATCTGCTCCATCGCTTCAAGAACGGGTCTGATATCCTTCGTGGCTGTCATTTGCTGTCATCCTTCGGCGGGTGGACGATGTCACCGTCAGCGTCCATAAGCGGAGCGGTAGGCCAGCCTCGCGCACGGATGTCTGCCGAGCGGAGATGGCGCTTGTAGGCGAGATAAGGATAGAAAAAGGGTGCGGACAGGATCTTTCCGACCATAGAGCAGACCGGCCAGATCGACCACGCAAGGCACCAGGTCAGGAAAGGATGCTCGCCGGCGAACTGCAAGAGGTTATTCATCGGCCCCTACCTCCCTCGGTTGGGGCGATGGGGGTGCCACTCCGAGCTTTCCACGCAGCATTGCGTACATCTCGCAGTTTTCGCTGTTCATGGTCGCGGAGTGGTAGACATGCCATTTGTTCCACGACTCAACTCCTTCGAAGCCGTCGAACTTGAGCCAGTAAAAGTGGCTCTCATCGCGGTTGAGCATCAGCGCATATCCCTCCGGCATCTTGCGAATGCCAAGAGACCGATCGCAACGTGTCGCGCCTAGCGCTTCGTGTTGCGACACCTGCTCTTTCAGGCGCTCTGCGAGATCAGCCATTGTCCGAGCCCTCCGTGGTGGCGAGCGCGGCGCGGCGCTGCAGCTCGGCAGTGATTTTCGCCTCTGCCGCCTCGCGGGTCGGCTCGTCAGCCTCGAACTGATCATCGCTGTCAGCGTCTTCCGCCGCTTCGAGGAAGCCGTAGTAGCGCGTTTCCACCACGCCGCCGCGAGAATAGGCAAACACTTCGCCCGGCTTCACGTCGCAATTCTCGGCAATCTGCCACGGCCCATCAGCGCAGGCGGCAGACGACGTGTCGTCTTCCGGCCAATACCAATCGCAGCCGGCGAGCATCTTCCGCAGCCGTTCATTTTCAGCCTCAAGTTCCGCTATGCGCCCTTCCACATTCGTCTGGGGCGATGGGGCTTGGCGTAGCTTCGAATATGCCGCAATGACGCCGAAGGCCTGGCCCTTGGCATCGTCAAGAGCGTTATGTGCGGTTCCAAAGTTTGGCTGCAGCGTGCCAGTGAGATCGAAGATCGTCCGGCAGTCGCGATGAGTTCGGAAGTGCCATGGAACATCGATCCCGCAAGCGCGGAAAGCCGCTTCCAGTAGGATAAGATCGAACGATGGCGGTTTCGCCCAGACGCGGCTTGCGTCCGCTCGTCGCACGTAGTCTCCGAGTTCTGCGAGTGCAGTCCCAATAGGCGTCAGGCCGGAAAACGCAGCTTGCCTAGCCTCGTCTGACTGCTTCATCCACCAGATCATCGTGGCGATGTCCGTGGTCAATCCTACCTCAGCTGCAGTCGCCGGATCGATCGCGGCGTAAAACTCTTCGCCCATCTGTCCTGTTTCGGCATCAAACGACACAGCGCCGATGGTCAAGATGACGCTTCCCGGGCGACTGCCGAGCGTCTCGATGTCAATCATCAGGTCTCTCATGCCACCTTCTCCAGGTCCATTTCCGCCAACTGGCAGAGGAAGTCGCAGGCTGGCGCGATCGGGTTCGTGACCGGCCAGTCTTCGGGGATTTCGTCGATGAAGATGCGCTCGTCCTTGATGCGGGCGAGGCGTGCGCCGATGCGGCGAGACCTTTCCGCCATTGCGGCGAAGCGGTCGGGGAACCTAAGGCGAAGCAGAGACCAGTAATCCGGCGACGTCGCCTTGGCGCACCCGGTCTGTAAGCAGTTCGCGTTGGGGAAGCCCATGGCATAGGTGCGGGGCGGCTCGATACCCGCACGAATGAGCATCCCGAGAGCCGCGGCCTTGTTGACGCCCGCCTCGATCAGTGGAGCCTTAACCGTCAGCTCGGGATAGTTCTCCTGCAGCCTGCCGAAGCGCGCGATATCTTCCTTGTCGGCCGTGTAGCCGAACACATGAACATCATCCGGGCGCTGAAAGGCGAGCCGAGGAGCAATCTTCGTCTCCGTCGTGCATGGCGCGCCATTGATGCCAGCCAGGTACTTCCGACGCTCCCAGACATCGACCACGCCTTCGTATTCATCCGACTTGATGATGGTCACCGGCCGGTTGAGCCAGCGCACTATGTCGGCTTCGAAGCGATGGTTGTCCTCGTCCTCGTTATTTGTCTCGCAGCGGACAAGGATCGCATCTGGGTTCTCGCGCAGTTCCATACGGGCGGCGATGACGCTGGCTGCGCCCATGGATACCCAGCAGAGGGTGCGGCTCATGGCTGGACCCCCGTGGTTGTGAAGGCGGCATAGGCTTGACGAACATCAGCTATCGACAGATCCGCGAGCGGCGCTCCTGTTGCTTGGTCCTGGAATGCGGCAAAGACCGTGGCGTCACTGGCAACGGACAGGTCGTGAAGCTCACTTTTGAAGAACCTGGCGAATGGTTCCAGCGCCTTCCGCAGCTTTTCGTTCTCGGCCATCAGGCCATCGATCACGTTGTTCTGAGCCGCCAAGAGGCTTTGCGAGTCCGCGTCGAGCACCCGCACATGTGACGCGGGCGGTGGGTCCATGATCTCGCTGGCCGGATAGGTGTGAGGCTTGGCGTCCGGCAACGGCTCACCGGTGTTGAGATCGACGATCGGACAACCTTCCAGGCATTCCGCATGGCAGGTGCCAAGCTCGATGTCCGAAGCGCAGAGATCGTTCGGCTTGAACGCGACGTCACAGACCGGGCAAATCAACGGGCCGTCCATCAGCTCGGCCGCGAACTGCTTTCGCTCTTCGGGCGGCCAGTCGATCGGAAACTCGAGGCGGCTGGTGGCAATGTCGCTCCTCACCTGCAGAACGCCCCGTTCCTCGACGAGGGGAATGATGACACCCCACTCGCCGGCGAAGGTGATTGCCTCCTCGCGGTCCGTAAATGCCCGATGGGCCTCCGCGCCCCTCACCAGCCATGCCCGGTGCAGCGCCTGGTCGGCGTCCGTGGCGAGAATCCATTCCGGCACGAAGATCCGCTTCGGGCCGAAGCCCGCTGCCAGAAACTCCTCTTCCGGCCACTCGGCAACTGCATCGGAGCCTTCGGTGTATCGCGTCCGGACGAT
>DASUPM010000240.1:0-4290 GCA_036281095.1 Pseudorhizobium sp. | reverse complement strand
ACGCTGATCGACGGCGCCCGAAAAGGAACAGGATCATGATCCGGCTCTCTCCCGTCCAGACGGTCCGCGAAACGCTGAACAACGTCACCGTGGCCGTCAGCGCCGCGCGCGAATATCGCGACGCCGCCTCGCTGCGGCAGGGCGCCAATCGCCCCGCCAACCCGGCCACGGCAGGCATTCCGCTCTGATCCCACCGTCCATCCTGATCCGCAGGGTGGTTTAGGTGGGCGGCAGGGAAGCCTTTCGTGCCGCCTTGCGCTCCAATCCCAGCCGGTGCTCCCGGAAGACGATGAAGATGCCGGCCGCTATGGTGATGCCCGTGCCGATCACCATCGGGACCGTCGGCATTTCGCCGAAGAAGGCGAAGGCGATCACGATCCCCAGCAGGAACGAAGTATATTCGAACGGCGCCACGGCCGAGACGTCCGCATGACGGTAGCTCTCGGTCAGGAAGATCTGCGCGACGCCGCCGAAGATGCCCGCCGAGACCAGCAGCAGCGCCTGCTCGCCCGTCAGTGTGGCCCAGCCGAAAGGAAGGCTCACGAGCGCAAACAGCGCGCCGGTGAGCGAGAAGTAGAAGACGATAGTTGGCGTCTTTTCCGTCTGCACGAGCTGGCGGACCTGGACCATGGCGAGCCCGCTCAGCAGGGCTGCCATCAGCACCGCCGCCGCTCCGAGCGCCTGCGTCGATTGCAGGCCGCCCTCTCCGAACAGCGTCAGCTTCGGCCAGGAGACGATCAACACGCCAGCCATGCCTGCGACGACGGCTGTCCAGCGGTAGACGCGCACCTTTTCGCCGAGAATGAGTGCCGCGAAGACCACGGCCATCAGCGGTGATGCATAGCCGATCGCGATCGCCTCCGGCAGCGGCAGGTGAACCAGCCCGTAGAAACCGAATGCCATGGAGAGGATGCCGAAGAAGCCGCGCTTCAGATGGCCGAAGGGTCTGTCGGTCCTGACTGCCGTGCGCAGGTCACGCCGCCAGGCGAGATAGGCGATGATAGGGATCAGCGCGAAAGCGGAGCGGTAGAAGGTGATCTGCCCGGCCGGGACGTCGGCTCCGGCGCCCTTGATACAGGCCTGCATCAGGACGAAGATCACCACGGAGACGATCTTGAACATGATCCCCCGCAGGGGATTGCCCGCATCGACGGTCATTCGCAACTCATATTTCCGGACTGGCGGCAGGTCAGGTGGGGCGATCGGTCCGCGCGCGGGGATTGTTGATCCGCCATGATTAACGGAAATATCTCCGTATCGGTATCAAAACTGATAATAGGTCGATCAATAACCGTGGTCGGAGCCGGTCACTGCGGGTGAGGTCGAAGATACGGCTATCCTCGATGGTCGCCTCTGGGCCCGACCAGACCAAGTGTGTTTCCGTTAGCATCGTGTTAGCATCCATTTGATAGCGTTTTATCCATTCCCGCCTTTGAAAGGATACCTGCTGTGACTTCTGCTGCTGAACGCCCGAAAAGAAGACCGGTGCGCTCAACCAGCATGAACCCGGAACCACAGACAGGTCCAAGACAATATCTCCGCAGCTGACGCCCGGTCGGCCTTCCGAAAAACCTTTTCATCCGAAATAGGAAGTCATGTACTTATGAGTACATCCGAAAGCAAAGTCGTCGAGCTGGCCAACTACCGTCCGACCGATTTCGTTCTCGAACGCGTCGATCTCACCTTTGAACTCGATCCGGCCAACACCAAGGTCGAGGCGCGGCTGATCTTCCATCGCCGGCCGGGCGCCGATGCGACGGCGCCCCTTGTGCTCGACGGCGACGAACTCACGCTCTCGGGCCTTCTCCTCGACCAGAACGAGGTGCCCGCCAGCCAGCATGACGCGACGCCGCGGAGCCTGACGATCCGTGACCTGCCGGAATCCGCTCCCTTCGAGATCACCGTCACCACGTTCATCAATCCGCAAGCCAATACCCAGCTGATGGGCCTCTACCGGACGAACGGCGTCTACTGCACCCAGTGCGAGGCCGAAGGCTTCCGCCGCATCACCTATTTCCCGGACCGGCCCGACGTGCTGGCGCCGTACACCATCACCATCATAGCCGACAAGGCCGCCAATCCGCTTCTTCTCTCCAACGGCAATTTCCTCGGCGGCGGCAACTACGACGAAGGCCGGCATTTCGCCGCGTGGTTCGATCCGCACCCGAAGCCCAGCTACCTCTTCGCCCTCGTCGCCGGCGATCTCGGCGTGGTCGAGGACACCTTCACCACCATGTCCGGCCGCGAAGTGGCGCTGAAGATCTATGTCGAACACGGCAAGGAGCCGCGCGCAGCCTACGCCATGGATGCGCTGAAGCGCTCGATGACATGGGACGAGGAGCGCTTCGGGCGCGAATACGATCTCGACATCTTCATGATCGTCGCCGTCTCCGACTTCAATATGGGGGCGATGGAGAACAAGGGCCTCAACGTCTTCAACGACAAGTACGTGCTCGCCGATCCGGAAACGGCCACGGATCAGGATTATGCCAATATCGAAGCGATCATCGCCCACGAATACTTCCACAACTGGACCGGCAACCGCATCACCTGCCGCGACTGGTTCCAGCTCAGCCTCAAGGAAGGTCTCACCGTCTTCCGCGACCACGAGTTCTCCGCCGACATGCGCTCGCGTCCCGTCAAGCGCATCGCCGAAGTCCGGCACCTGAAGTCGGAGCAGTTTCCCGAGGATGCCGGACCGTTGGCGCACCCGGTGCGTCCGACGAAATACCGCGAAATCAACAACTTCTATACGACGACCGTCTACGAGAAGGGCTCGGAAGTCATTCGCATGATCGCCACCCTGCTTGGGCCGGAAGGCTTCAAGAAGGGGATGGACCTCTATTTCGACCGGCACGACGGCGACGCCGCGACGGTCGAGGATTTCGTCAGATGCTTCGAGGATGCCACCGGCCGCGACCTCACCCAGTTTTCCCGCTGGTATCATCAGGCAGGCACGCCGCTCGTCACGGCCTCCGGCGCCTATGATGGGGCAGCCTCGACGTTCACGCTGTCGCTGGAGCAGATGGTGCCCGCCACGCCCGGCCAGCCGAACAAGGAGCCGATGCACATTCCGCTGTCCTTTGCGCTGATCCTGGACAACGGCAGGGCTGCGGTACCGACCGCCGTCAGCGGCGGAGAAGTTACCGGCGACGTGCTGCACCTGACGGAGCGGACGCAGACATTCGTTTTCTCCGGCATCTCGTCCCGCCCGGTTCTGTCGCTCAACCGCAGCTTTTCGGCACCGATCAACCTGCACCTCGAGCAGGGCCCCGAGGATCTGGGACATATCGCCCGCCACGACGGCGATCTCTTCGCCCGCTGGCAGGCATTGACGGATCTCGCGCTCCCCAACCTGAAGCAGGCCGCGCGCGACCTGCGAGACGGCAGGGACGCTGAGACGTCGCAGGCGATGATTTCCGCCCTACTGGAAACGGCCGCGGACGAGGCGCTGCAGCCGGCCTTCCGCGCACAGGCATTGGCTTTGCCGAGCGAGGCCGACATTGCGCGAGAGCTTGGCAGCAACAACGATCCGGATGCGATCCATGCCGGGCGAACCGCCGTCCTTTCCGCCATTGCGGTAGCGGGGCAGTCGCTCTTCCAGCGGCTCTTCGACGACATGCGCCCTGAAAGCCCTTTCCGTCCCGACGCAGACAGCGCCGGACGGCGCGCGCTCCGCAACAGCGCCCTCAGCTACCTCACCTATGCCGAGCGGTCACCTGAACTCGCCGCAGCGGCCTTCGGCAGTGCCGACAACATGACCGACCTGCTGCAGGCGCTCACGCTTCTCGCACACCGTTTCCCGGAGACGGAGCAGGCCGCAGGAGCGCTCTTCTCGTTCCTGGAGCGCTTCGACGCAAACCCGCTGGTGATCGACAAGTGGTTCGCCGTGCAGGCGACCATCCCCGGCGCAGCGACGCTCGACCGCGTGAAAGCGCTGATGGAGGATCGGCATTTCGCCCGCGGCAATCCCAATCGCGTTCGCGCCCTCGTCGGCAGCTTCGCCTTCTCCAATCCAACGGGCTTCAACCGGACGGACGGCGAAGGCTATCGCTTCCTCGCCGAGCAAATTCTGGCGATCGACCCAAAGAATCCGCAGCTTGCCGCACGCCTGCTGACGTCGATGCGGTCCTGGCGGTCTCTGGAACCGCAGCGCGCCGATCTGGCGCGCTCAGCCCTTCTCACGATCGATCGAAGCGCCGCACTCTCCAACGATGTCCGCGACATCGTCGAGCGCATGCTGAAGGGATAAACGCGGGGTCTACAACCTCTGATTCCATCTGAACCCTA
>DASUPM010000239.1:0-2341 GCA_036281095.1 Pseudorhizobium sp. | reverse complement strand
AAGACCTCGCCATGGAAGCCGGTGCGGAAGAGGCCGGCATGACGCCGGTGAAGGTGACCTTCAAGCTCTGGCGCTGCCTCGATCAGCCGGAACTGAGGGAAAGCGTCAACGAGGTCCATTTCGACGTCGTGAGGGAGAATGGCAGGTTCGTCATCGATGATATCCATCGCGTCGGGCCGGAGGATCGCGATTCGGTTCTTGCCGAGATGGAGCAACTGGCGGCAGAGACCGAGTAACGCCCTGAATTTTGCCGCTTGCCCTTGCGTTCTGGCGGGATCGGCTGTATGCGCACCGTCATTCCACACGTAAGGCATGGGATTGTCCGGGAGAAATCCGGACCGTTCCGCCCGGTGGCATTCCCGAAGGGAGTGCTGTTCGCCTTGCGGAGGTTCAACCGGAAAAGGAGAAAAAGGCATGGCATTGCCTGATTTCAGCATGCGCCAGCTTCTGGAAGCTGGTGTTCACTTCGGCCACCAGACGCACCGCTGGAACCCGAAGATGAAGCCGTACATCTTCGGCGATCGTTCGAACATCCACATCATCGACCTCGCGCAGACCGTGCCGATGCTTTCGCGCGCGCTGCAGGTCATCTCGGATACCGTTGCCCGCGGCGGCCGCGTCCTGTTCGTCGGCACCAAGCGTCAGGCTTCCGAGCTGATCGCCGATTCGGCGAAGCGCTCGGCTCAGTACTACGTCAACTCCCGCTGGCTCGGCGGCATGATGACCAACTGGAAGACGATCTCGAATTCGATCGCCCGTCTTCGCAAGCTCGACGAGATCCTCGCTTCGGAAGCCTCGGGCTTCACGAAGAAGGAGCGCCTGAACCTCGAGCGCGAGCGCGAGAAGCTGGACAAGGCTCTCGGCGGTATCCGCGACATGGGTGGCACGCCGGACCTGATGTTCATCATCGACACCAACAAGGAAAAGATCGCCATCGACGAAGCGAAGCGCCTGGGCATCCCGGTCGTCGCCATCATCGATTCGAACTGCGATCCGGACCTGATCGACTACCCGATCCCGGGCAATGACGACGCATCGCGCGCCATCGCGCTCTACTGCGATCTCGTTGCCCGCGCTGCCATCGACGGCATCGCCCGCCAGCAGGGTGCGTCCGGCCGCGATCTCGGCGCTTCCGCCGAGGCTCCGGTCGAGCCTGCCCTCGAAGGCGAAGCAGAGGCTCAGGCCTGATCATCGTGGAAGGCGGCGCCTGCGCCGCCTTTTCTCCTCCGGGTCGAGGCGAGCCTCCCCGCGAAGGGTCTTCATTACCCTGTCACACTTCCGGGTAGATTCGTCCCCAACGATGCCTATGCCGAGGTTCTTCCGGCTGAGGCGACCTTGAAAACAAGAGGCACACAATGACCGAAATCACCGCCGCAATGGTAAAGGAACTGCGCGAAAAGTCCGGCGCAGGCATGATGGACTGCAAGAAGGCGCTGGCTGAAAACAACGGCGACATCGAAGCGGCAATCGACTGGCTGCGCGCCAAGGGTATCGCCAAGGCCGACAAGAAGTCCGGCCGCACTGCTGCGGAAGGCCTGATCGGCGTTGCCAGTGCCGGCACCAAGGCTGTCGTCGTCGAAGTCAACTCGGAAACCGACTTCGTTGCCCGCAACGAGGCGTTCCAGTCCATGGTCCGCGGCGTCGCCGACGTTGCTCTCGGCACCGACGGCACGGTTGAAGCGGTCGGCGCAGCGACCTATCCGGCAACGGGCAAGTCGGTCACCGACACCATCAAGGACGCGGTTGCCACCATCGGCGAGAACATGAACCTTCGCCGCTCGGCGCTGCTCTCCGTCGAGGACGGCGTGGTTGCCACCTATATCCACAACGCTGCTGCCGACCGCCTCGGCAAGCTCGGCGTGCTCGTCGCCCTGAAGTCGACCGGCAACAAGGACGCGCTGAACGCCATCGGCCGCCAGATCGCCATGCACGTCGCCGCAACCGCTCCGCTCGCCATCCGTGCCGAGGAAGTGGACGCTGCCGTCGCCGAACGCGAGCGCAACGTCTTCATCGAGCAGTCCCGCGCTTCGGGCAAGCCGGACGCGATCATCGAGAAGATGGTTGAAGGCCGCATGCGCAAGTTCTTCGAGGAAGTCGCACTGCTGTCGCAGGCCTTCGTCGTCAATCCCGACCTGACGGTCGGCGCTGCCGTGAAGGAAGCCGAGAAGGAAGTCGGCGCTCCGATCGAGGTCACCGGCATGGTCCGCCTCCTCCTCGGCGAGGGCGTGGAGAAGGAAGAATCCGACTTCGCAGCGGAAGTTGCGGCCGTCGCAAAGGGCTGATGCCCCGGAACTATCCTGCTGAAACGAGAAGGGCGCCGCGGGACAACGCGGCGCCCGTC
>DASUPM010000238.1:0-2138 GCA_036281095.1 Pseudorhizobium sp. | reverse complement strand
GGGCAACCTTCCGGGACTTTTCAGCCCAGGAACTGCAGTTCGTGGCCGGCTTCAAGATCGCCGAAACGCCGGCGGATCCCGGAATGCTGATCATCGTGGAGGGCGAGCAGAATCCATCGCTCTATACCGTGCTGAGCGGCTGGGGCTTCCGGTACAAGATACTGGAAGACGGCCGGCGCCAGATCCTGAACTACGTCCTGCCGGGCGATATGGTCGGGCTGCAGGGGAACGTCATGACGGAAATGCAGCACTCGGTCGAGGCGCTGACACGCATGACGCTCTGCACGTTCGAGCGCAGCAGGTTTTCCGCCCTCTTCCGCGACCATCCCTCCCTGGCCTTCGACATCACCTGGATCGCCTCTCGGGAGGAATCGATGCTGGACGAGCATCTCCTCAGCATCGGGCGACGCACGGCGCGAGAACGCGCGGCCTATCTGCTTGCCTTCCTCGACGCGCGTGCGAAGGCAACCATGAACGGTAGCGCCGAGGGCTACCAATTACCCCTGACGCAGCAGCATGTGGCCGATACGCTCGGTCTCTCGCTCGTTCATACGAACAAGACGCTGAGGAAGCTCGCCGATCAAGGTCTGGTGAAATGGCTCGACCGCGGGTGTCAGGTGGTCGATCCGGAAGGTCTCTACCGCGTAGCGGGATGGCGGCCGCCTGCAGAAAGCAAGCGGCCGTTCATCTGATCACATAGGTCCGCCATCTCGGGGCCCTTGCGGACCGGACGGTTTCCGGTGCAGCAGGCCCGCAAGAGTGTCGGCGTTTTTCACGGCGAGATAGCCCAATCCGCCGGCCACGGCCAGGATGGCCAGCGAGCGCGATTTGACCACGACGGGCAGCACCGAGAGCGCAGCAGTCGCCATCAGCGCCCGGTTGCCGCTGTCGGCCGCGGCCTCGCGCCGGCGTTTTTCTTCCGCCCGCGCACTGATGCGCACGGCCAGAAGCAGAACCAGCAGAAGAAGAATGGACGCCCCGGCCACCACCAGCAATGCACCCAGCGCCCCGAGTTCCTCTGCGAGGAGCACTGCCGCTGCCGCGACAAGTGCTCCATACGCGGTCAGGCCGAACAGCAGCATAAGCGCATAGATAACCGCATTGCGGCGCAGCCGGCCCAGCATCTGCGCAACGTCCAGAGCCAGGAAAGAGGCAAGGAGCGGCGCCAGCCTGGCGAGCATCATCATCAGCGGCGGGCCAGCATCGCGATCAGAAAGCCGACGCCGGCAGCCATCGCGACGGCCTGCAGCGGGTTCGTGCGGATCTTGCGCTCCAGGTCCTTCTCCAGCGAGATCGCCTGTTCGCGCGCCGCTTCTACCATCTGCATGGATGCATCGGCCGCATCGTTCGTGGCGCGACGTACCCGATGACGATAATCTTCCGCCTTTTCCGATCCGACGGCGGCGACGCTGCGGGCGAGCGCAGCGATATCGTCCCGCAACTGCTGGAGCTGAGCGTCGATATCATTCGAAGAGGAGGAAGAAGTTGCCGCCGCGCGGGCCGGATCATTCGTAGCGTTAACCGGTGCCATATCGTTCTCCTGTGCCGATGCCGTCCGATCATGGCGATCGGCGGAAGGCAGGTCTTGAGTTGGGTCAAAGGAAGTCGAAAATGTAGAGCAGGATGATGACGGGGATCGGGATACCCACAAGCCAGAGCAGAATGCCTTTCACTGTCGATCTCCGGGCAGGAAATGCACGATCGAACATGGCTCGCCCCCTCCATGCTGCAAGCAGTGAACGCCGATTTCGGCTTTTTGTTCCCGATCTCGGGTGCGTCAGCGGGAGCGCGGGTCGAGGAGATCGCGCAATCCATCCCCCAAGAGGTTGAAGCCCAGCACTGCGATGACGATGGCGAGGCCCGGCAGCAGCGCGAGCCAGGGAGCCTGCCCGATGAAGGTCTGCGCTTCCGCGAGCATCCGGCCCCATGTGGGAGCCGGCGGGGCAAGCCCCAGCCCGAGATAGCTCAAGCCGGCCTCCGTCAGGATAGCAAGACCGAGCTGAACGGTCACCTGGACGATGATCTGGTTTGCGATATTGGGTAGCACATGGACGAGCGTGATCCGGTATCGCGAACGCCCCATGCCTATTGCGGCAAGGACGTAGGCCCGCGTCCATATCTGAAGTGCGGCCGCAAGG
>DASUPM010000237.1:0-7663 GCA_036281095.1 Pseudorhizobium sp. | reverse complement strand
CAGAGATCCTGATGGCCCGGCTCCCCCGCCATGGCCAGATCCTCGTCCGGACGAAGGAACCTGCCATCCGGTCCCGTCTCCGCATTGTGCACCCGGATCACCGACGTCTTCGTATGGGTATCGATGTCGTCGGACTTGGCGGCCGGATCCATGACGATCGAGACGGAACCTCCTGGCGACATGACGTCCTTCACGAAGAAGGCCGTTTCGGAGATCATCGGCCCCCAGCCCGCCTCGTACCAGCCGACCGACCCGTCGTCGAACATCACCTGCAGGTGGCCGTAATTGTACATATCGGGTGCAACCTCGTCCGACAGCCGCAGGCCCATGCCGCGCACCTGCACCGGCTTCGCATCGGTGATCTGGCACATGACATCGACATAATGCACGCCGCAGTCGACGATGGGCGAGGTCGTCTGCATCAGCGCCTTGTGGGTCTCCCAGGTGGGACCCGATGACTGCTGGTTCAGGTTCATGCGGAAGACGTAAGGCGGGCCGAGCTTGCGCGCCTCCTCGATCAGCCGCATCCATGAGGGATGGTGGCGCAGGATATAGCCGATCACCAGCTTGCGGCCGGCCGCCTTCGCCGCCGCCACGACGCGTTCGGCATCGGCAACCGTTGTCGCCAGCGGCTTTTCGACGAAGACGTGGCAGCCGGCCTCGAAAGCCATCACCGCATAGTCCGCATGGCTGTCGGAATAGGTGCAGATCGAGCAGAGATCCGGTTTCAGTTCAGCGAGTGCATTCTCGAACGAGGGATGGATGGTGTAGCCCCGCAGGTCCTCCGGTAGCGCCACCTCGGAACGGTTGACCAGCCCGACGATCTCGAAGCCGGGATTGTTGTGATAGGCGAGCGCGTGGCTGCGGCCCATATTGCCGAGGCCGGCGACGAGAACACGGATGGGGCGAGTGGACGAGGTCACTTGACGGCTCCGGAGGTGATGCCGCGGATCAGCTGCCGCGAGAAGATGACGTAGAGGACCAGGACGGGCAGGATGGCGAGGGAGAGCGCCGAAAGGACCGCATTCCAGTTGGTGACGTACTGACCGATGAACATCTGCGCGCCGAGCGTGATCGTCTTGGTCGCCTCGCCCGGCGCAAGGATCAGCGGGAACCACAGGTCGTTCCAGATCGGGATCATGGTGAAGACGGCAACGGTCGCCATGGCCGGACGTACCAGCGGCAGCACGAGGCGGAAGAAGATCGCGTATTCGGACAACCCGTCTATACGGCCGGCGCTCTTCAGGTCGTCCGAGACGGTGCGCATGAATTCGGAGAGGATGAAGATCGCGAGCGGCAAGCCTTGCGCCGTATAGACGAGGATGAGCGCCGTCAGCGTGTTGACCAGTCCCGCCGCCACCATGCCCTGCAGGATCGCCACCGTGCCCAGCCGGATCGGAATCATGATGCCGAGCGCGAGATAGAGACCCATCAGCGTGTTGCCGCGGAATCGGTATTCCGACAGCGCGAATGCCGCCATCGCGCCGAACAGCAGCACGAGGGCAATCGAGACGACGGTGACGATCAGGCTGTTCTGGAAATAGCCGAAGAAATCACCCTGGGCGAGCACGGTCTCGTAGCCGACGAGGCTGAACGTCTTCGGCGTCGGCAGGCTCATCGGATCGCGGAAGATCGCATTGCGCGCCTTCAGCGAGTTCACCAGCGTCAGGAAGACCGGGAAAAGAGCGATCAGTGTGTAGCTGATCAGCGCCAGGTGGATCAGGCCGGAACGAAGGAACGAGGAGCGGGCTTGCGACATCTCTCGATCCTCAGAACTGGTACCGGCGGATGCGCCGCTGGATGACGAAGAGGTAGAGCGAGACGCCGGCCAGGATGATCAGGAACATCACGGTCGCGATCGTCGCACCCATCGGACGATTGCCCATCTGGTTCTGGAAGCCGAAGAAGGTGCGGTAGAGCAGCGTGCCCAAGATATCGGTCGAGCCATCCGGCCCGGCAAGCGCGCCCTGCACCGTGTAGATCAGGTCGAAGGCGTTGAAATTGCCGACGAAGGTGAGCACGGAGATGATGCCGATGGAAGGCAGGATCAGCGGCAGCTTGATCTTCCAGAACTGGCTCCAGCCGGTGACGCCGTCGCATTCGGCCGCTTCCAGCACCTCGTCGGGTATGTTCAGCAGCGCGGCGTAGATCAGCATCATCGGGATGCCGACATACTGCCAGACCGAAATCAGCGAGACGGTGATCAGTGCGCTTTCCGGCTTCCCGAGCCAGGGCGAGAAGAACGACTTCAGCCCGACCAAATCCATCAGGCCCGGCGCGATGCCCCAGATCGGCGACAGGATGAGCTTCCAGATGAAGCCGACGATGACGAAGGAGAGAAGCGTCGGCACGAAGATCGCCGAGCGATACAAGGCTGCAAAGCGCAGCCCCGGAAGAGAGAGCATCGCGGCGAGCGCAATGCCGATCGGGTTCTGGACCGCCATGTGGATCAGGAAGAAGATGGTGTTGTTCCAGAGCGCGTTCCAGAAATCGGCGGCCAGCCGTGGGTCTCCGAACAGGCGCTGGTAGTTTGCAAGCCCGACGAAGGACATCCGTCCCTCGATCTCGTTGAAAAACGAGAGCCTCAGCGTTTCGATCAACGGCAGGATCATCACGGCGGTGTAGACGAGGAAGGCCGGCGCCAGGAACACGAGGATGTGCCAGCGGCTGGGGCGCTTGATCTGAGCGATCTCGGGATCGGCCTTGTCGATGTCGCTCATGGCTGGGTTCCGGGTTTCTGTTGTGGCGCGTAAGCCGCCTGGAGTATCGGCCCCTCATCCGCCTGCCGGCACTTTCTCCACGCACGCGGGAGAAAGGAATATGCCGCGCCGTCCCGCCAGATCGGCAACGTTAGCGTGGGCGAAGTCCCCTCTCCCCGCAAGCGGGGAGAGGGCTAGGGTGAGAGGCAAAGCCGTCAGGCAAAACGCTCGATCAAAGCGTTATTGCTTGGGCTTGTACCAGCTGTCGAGGCCCTTCTGGGTTTCCTCGCCGGCCTGCTCCGGCGTCATCGTGCCGTTGATGACGTTCGCAGATACGCGCCACATCTCGAGGTCGAGGTTCGGATCGCCGCGGCCGACGATCGCGGCGCTCGGGCGGATCGTGGTTTCGCAGTTCTCGCGCCAGGAGACGAATTCCTGGGCCAGTTCGTCCTGCATGGTCACCGGCGTAGAATTCAGGCTGAAGAAGCCCGGCGCCGAGTTTGCATAGAGATCGGCGAATTCCGGCGAGGCGACCCAGGACAGGAAGGTCTTGGCGGCTTCGGCATTGGCGCTCTTCGCGTTGAGGCCGATGCCGATGTCGTTGTGGTCGGAGATGTAGCACTTGTCGCCATCGGCCTTCACCGGCGGCGGGAACGCGCCCATCTCGAAATCGGCCTGGCTCTTGAACGGCGCGATTTCCCAGGAACCGGCCGGATAGATCGCGGCGCGGCCGAGCGTGAAGAGGTTCTGGCTGTCCGGATAGGTCTGGGCTTCGAAACCATCGCCGAGATAGGGCTTCCACTTGGCGAGCGTCGCATAGGGCTCGACCCACTGCGGATCGGTCAGCTTCTGGATTCCGGCGATCAGCGCCTTGCGGCCTTCCTCGCCCTTCCAGTAGTTCGGGCCGATGTTGTAGTAGCCCATGGTCGCCGCTTCCCACTGGTCCTTGGTGCCCATGGCGAGCGGGATGTAGTTGCCGTCTTCCTTGAACTTCTCGAGAACCGCGAAGAATTCTTCCTCGGTCTTCGGCACCTCGACGCCGACTTCCTCGAAGGCGGCCTTGTTGTAGATGAAGCCGTGGATGACCGACGCCATCGGCACGCAGAAGGTCGTCGCCCCGTCGTCCGTCGTCCAGGCGGACTTGGCGACGTCGGAGAAGTTCTCCATGCCGGACAGATCGTTCAGCGCGGCGAGCTGGCCCTTCTCAAACATGGCAAGCGACAGGTCGAAGGGACGGCAGGTGATAAGGTCGCCCGCGGTCCCGGCTTCGAGCTTTGCGTTGACGGCCGAATTGTATTCGGTCGGCGCCATCGGCGCGAAGGTCACCTTGATGTCCGGATGCTTCGCTTCGAAAGCAGGAATGATCTTCTCCTGCCAGATCGGCAGGTCGTCGTTGCGCCAGCTCTCGATCGTGAGCTGCGTCTCCTGCGCCATGGCAATGCCCGCCGGAGCAAGCACTGTCGTGGCAAGAAGCATGCCTTTCAGAATGCGGGTCATGTCGTTCTCCCTCTCGTTCACGCACTCAGGCGCGTTTGTGGAACCCTGTTGTTTCGCTGAATTCGGCGAGCGCCGGGCGCAGCGCTTCTCCGGAACGTGCAAGTGCGGCCCGGGCGGCATCAGCATCCGGTGCGCCTGCCCACAAGAGGACCGCGACCTTGACGGACCCCGCTGCGCTTGCAAGCAGCCGGAACGCCTCGTCGGTGTCCGCGCCCGTTATGTCCGCGATCATCCGCGCAGCGCGGTTCCGCAGCTTGTCGTTGTCTGCATGAAGATTGACCATATGACCATCGTGGACATGGCCCAGCTTTACGCCCACCAGCGTGGACAGCATGTTGAAGGCGATCTTCTGAGCCGTTCCCGCGCCCATGCGGGTCGAGCCGGCAATCACTTCCGGAGGAGTCTCGAGCAGAACGGTCGCGTCGGCATGCGTAAACAGCCGGGCACCTGGATTGTTGGCGAAAGCGATGACCTTGGCGCCGCGACCGCGAGCAACGGCCGCCACCGCAACCGCGTAGGGCGTCGAGCCGCTGGCGGAAACACAGATGACGCAATCCTTCGGCTCGATGACGGCCGCATCTCTTTCGGCCAGAGCCACATCGTCTTCCGGTGCGCCAGCCATATCTTTCAGGCTCGCAAGTCCCCCAGCGATGAGAACGACGATCTGCTCCTTCGGAATGCCGTATGTACCGGGCAGCTCGAGTGCATCTGCCATGGCCATCAGCCCGGAGCTTCCGGCACCCGCATAGACAAGCTTGCCGCCGCCACGGATCGCTCGGACGGCGAGGTCCGCGGCCGCTTCGATAGAAGGAATGGCGGCATCGACAGCCTGCGCTGCAGCCTGCTGGCCCGAAGCAAGAAGGGAAAGAATGTCGCGCGGCGGCCGGGCATCCAGCCCTTCCGCACTCCCATGCCTTGCTTCGGTGGCAGTTCCGCTCATCCGCTTCTCCCTCTGCCAAAATGATGCCAAAAAAATACCAATTGTCCAGCGCGAAAATTAAGAAATATGAAGAACCTATTAGTTCGCAGGGCCTAGCGCCGTTTTATAGATGCATTTTCAATCTTTTGAGTAGCGGCAGCGCATCTCCCACCGTTTCGCTATTGGTAATTGGTATTTTTTTGGTATCTTAAGTGTGGAGGTCGCATCATGTCGGACTACTTCATCGGGATTGACGGCGGGGGAACGAGTTGCCGCGCGGCGGTGGCCGATGGTACGGGCCGCATTCTCGGCCGCGGCCGCAGTGGCGCATCCAATATCCTGACCGATCCCGACACGGCACTCAAGCATATCGGCGAAGCCTCACGGCTGGCGCTGCGGGAGGCCGGTTTGGACGAGACGCTGGTCAGCCGCTGCTCGGCCCTTCTCGGCGTCGCCGGAAACAACGTCGGCGATGCCGTCTCCTATGTCCGCGCGCGACTGCCGTTCGCCGGTTCCGAGATCGTCTCGGACGGACTGATTGCGCTGCAGGGTGCGATCGGGGATGACGACGGTGCGATCGCGATCGTCGGCACAGGCACTATCTTCATCGCCCGCCACCAAGGAAGGCTCCACTATCTCGGCGGCTGGGGCTTCCAGGTCGGCGACCTCGGTGGCGGCGCACGCCTTGGCCACGCAGCACTCCAGGAGGCGCTTCTCGCTCACGACGGCGTCCACCCTGCGAGCGAATTCACCTCCGTCCTCCTCGATGAATTCGGACATGATCCGCGGAACGTGGTGGACTTCGCCCGCGCCGCCCATCCGGGCGATTTCGGGCGGTACGCACCGAAGGTCGTCGATTTCGCCAGCCGCGGCGACGCGACCGCGATCCGGCTTATGCAGCAGTCGGCCGCCCATGTGGACGAGGCCCTGGATGCGGTCGCCCGCATAACCGCCGGCACCGGACGGCTTTGCCTGCTCGGCGGACTGGCGCAGGTCTACCCGTCCTATCTGGCGGAGCGGCACCGCTCTCGTCTCGATGAACCGCTTGCGGACGCATTGACCGGCGCCGTCGCGCTGGCGGTCAAGACCTTCCGGACGGAGGCGGCCGGGGCATGAGCGACAGTCTCGTCTCCATCCTGCCTCTGGAAGGTCTGCAGGCTGCAAACGGCGGGCCACTTTACCTGCGGCTCCGCCAAACGCTCGAGGACGCAATCAACTCGGGCCGCCTCGGCCATGGCGATGCCTTGCCGGCGGAGCGAGACCTCGCCGAATACGCCAATGTCAGCCGGGTCACGGTGCGCAAGGCGGTGGACGATCTCGTCCGCGACGGTCTCCTTATCCGGCGCCAGGGCTCCGGCACCTTCGTTGCCAAGCCGGTGTCGCGCGTGCAGCAGCCGCTCTCGCAGCTGACATCGTTCACCGAGGACATGGCGCGCCGCGGGCTTGCCACGCGTTCGGAATGGCTGGAGCGCGGCCTGTTCCATCCCTCGCCCGAGGAGACGATGATGCTGGGCCTCGCAGCCGGCACGATGGTCGCCCGCATCGCGCGCCTGCGCATCGCCAACGACATGCCGCTCGCGATCGAGCGGGCCAGCCTTTCGTCGGAGTTCCTGCCTGATCCGTCAGCCGTTTCCCTGTCACTCTATGCGGAACTGGAAAAGAAGAACGCGCGCCCGGTGCGGGCGATCCAGCGCATCTCCGCCTGCAACGTGAAGGAGCCGGAGGCGGGCCTGCTGGCGGTTCCGGTCGGAGCGGCAGGCCTCTCGATAGAGCGTATTTCCTATCTCGCCTCGGGCCGAGTGGTCGAGTTCACCCGCTCGCTCTATCGCGGCGACACCTATGACTTCGTGGCGGAACTCACGCTGGGAGAATGATGATGCAGACGCATATGCGCCAGGAGATCAACGAGATACCGGACGCAGTCACCCGGTTGCTCGACCGTTCGTCGGTGATGATCGCCGCTGCCGGCCAAGCCCTTCGGGAGCGCGATCCCGCCTTTCTCGTGACGATCGCCCGCGGCTCTTCCGACCATGCGGCGACCTTCATCAAATATGCGGTCGAGCTTTCGATGGGTCGGCCGGTCGCCTCGCTCGGGCCCTCGCTTGCCTCGATCTATCACGCGCCCATGAAACTCGCCGGCGGCGCAGCGATCGCGATTTCGCAGTCCGGCAAGAGCCCGGATATCGTCGCCATGGCGCAATCGGCCACCGATACCGGTGCGCTGACGATGGCGCTCACGAATACACTACCTTCGCCGATTGCCGAGGCCTGCAGCCATGCGATCGACATCAATGCTGGCCCCGAACTGGCGGTCGCCGCCACCAAGTCCTACGTCAACTCGATCGTCGCCGGCCTGGCCCTGCTTGCCGAGTGGACGAACGATGCAGATCTGCGCGCGGCGCTTCGGGCCTTTCCGGGCCATGCCAGCAAGGCGGCCGCACTGGAATGGAATGATCTGGCCGGGCAATTGGGCGACGCGGATTCCCTCTTCATGCTCGGACGGGGCCCGGCCCTTGCGATCGCCAGCGAAGCCGCCCTCAAGTTCAAG
>DASUPM010000236.1:0-2298 GCA_036281095.1 Pseudorhizobium sp. | reverse complement strand
GAATCCCCGTGCCAGCCGTCTAGCACGAAGGTGACATCGATATTGACGATGTCGCCTTCCTTCAGCGGCTTATCGTCGGGCATTCCATGGCAGACGACATGGTTGATCGACGTGCAGACCGAATATTTGTAGCCGCGGTAGTTGAGCGTGGCGGGCAGGGCGCCGTGGTCCATGCCGAACTCGAACACGAAGCGATCTATCGCATTTGTCGTCACGCCCGGCTTGACGATAGAGGCGAGTTCGTCGAGGCAGCGCGCCGTCAGCAGGCACGCCTTCCGCATCCCGGCGAAATCCTCGGCACCATAAAGCCGGATGGCACCCGTGTTCTTGAGCGGGGCTTCACCCGCATCGATGTAATTCACCATTCGCTCACTCTTTCGATCCACACGTTCATAATGCACGCGGGCACAGTTCGTCCATGACGATCGGATCGGTTGCGGTGATTTCTGCCGGAGTGATACGGCAGCGGAGTGCGTAGGCTTCGACGCCGCGCTCGCTTGCCCGTCGGAAGGCCGCAGCATAGGCGGGGTCGAGATCGTGGCAGAGGCGGAAGCGTTCGCAGTCGGAGCGCTGGATGACGTAGAGCATCACTGCGCGGTGACCTGCGGCAACCATGTTGCCGAGTTCCTCCAGGTGCTTTGCGCCTCGCTTCGTGACGGTGTCGGGAAATTCCGCCAGTCCGGGCTCGCGGATGAAGTGGACATTCTTCACCTCGACATAGACATCCGGCAACCCGGGCTCGCTCAGCAGAAGGTCGATGCGGGAATTGACGCCGTAGCGCTGCTCGCGCCGGATCGTGCCATAGCCCCTGAGAGTGGGGACCAGCCCGGCGCGGATCGCTTCATGAGCGAGATGATTGGGCAGTGCGGTGTTAATGCCGACCAGCGTTCCGCCGACCTCGACCATTTCCAGCATGTGCCGATACTTGCGGGTGGGGCTTTCGTGCAGCGAAACCCAGATCGTGGAACCCGGTGCCGTCAGACCGCGCATCGACCCGGTATTGGGGCAGGAGCCCGTGATCGGCGTTCCGTCGTCGAGGACGGCATCGAACAGGAAGCGCTTGTAGCGCTGCACCAGCGTGGCGGGAACGAGCGGCGGATCGAATTTCATGGATGCGGCGTCACACCCGCGCCAGCACGTAGGTTCCAGGCGCATCGGCGATGGCGTTCAAGGCATCGCCGCCGGGCCGGCGGGCGGCGACCCGGGCATCGCCGCGCTGTTCGATCCAGGCATGCCAGTGAGGCCACCATGAACCGCTCGTCTCTTGTGCCTTCCCGATCCATGCGTCGAAATCGCCCTTTGGCTTGCCGTTCGTCCAGTACTGGTATTTCTGCCTGTCCGGCGGGTTGACCACGCCCGCGATATGCCCCGAGCCGCTCAGAACGAATTCGACGCTTCCGCCGAACAGCGACGATCCCCGAAAAACCGATCGCGCCGGCGCGATGTGGTCCTCGCGGGTGGCGAGGTTGTAGATCGGGATCTTCACATCCTTCAGCGAGATCACCTCGCCGGCAAGCTTCATCTCGCCTTTGCTGAGCCTGTTGTCGAGATAGCAATTGCGCAGGTAGAAGGCGTGATTTGCCGCCGCCATACGGGTCGAATCGGCATTCCAGTAAAGAAGGTCGAAGGGCAGGGGCTCCTTTCCCATCAGGTAGTTGTTGACGACATAGGGCCAGATCAGCTCCGACGCCCGCAGCATGTTGAAGGCCGTCGCCATCTTCGACCCTTCCAGATAGCCGGTCTTTTGCATCTGCTTCTCGATCGCGGCCAACTGCTCCTCGTCGACGAAGACCTTGAGATCGCCGGCCAGCGTGAAATCCACCTGGGTGGTCAGAAAGGTGGCGGATGCGATGCGGCTATCCTTCCTGCGGGCATGGAGCGCGAGAGCCGCCGCAAGAAGGGTCCCGCCGACGCAGTAGCCGATCGCGTTGACCTGTCTCTCCCCGGTCGCCTTCTCCACCGTGTCGAGCGCGAACTCGATGCCTTCCGCGATATAGGCCTCCCAGTCCTTGGCCGCATGGCGAACATCGGGATTGACCCAGGAGATGACGAAGACGGTGTGCCCCTGATCGACGCACCACTTGATGAAGCTCTTCTGCGGTGTCAGGTCGAGGATGTAGAACTTGTTGATCCACGGCGGTACGATCAACAGCGGCCGCTTCAGCACGGTCTCGGTACTCGGGTCGTATTGGATGATCTCGCAAAGGTCGCTCTGTGCGATCACCTTTCCGGGCGTCAGCGCCATGTTCTCGCCGATCTTGAACTTCGCGTGGTCCGTATGGCGAAGCCGCAATTCCC
>DASUPM010000235.1:0-6132 GCA_036281095.1 Pseudorhizobium sp. | reverse complement strand
AGCAGATTCAGGAAAATCAGGACGGAACGAAGGCGGTGGTCGGCACGACGGCCACCCTCGAACTCACCCCCGAGCAGACCAAGGTGATCGCGGTCGCGCAGCAGATGGCGGACCGTCTCACGCTCGCGCTGCGCTCGGTCGCGGACGCACAGGAGGCGGATACCGCAGCGGCGGACTATCTGCTGAGCGGCGGCGGCAAGGGAGAAATCCAGGTTATCAAGTCGGGCTCGATCGTGGGTTCGCAGGCGCAGGCGAAGACGCAGTAGGAGCCGGGGACGTGAGCCGAATGACACGAATGATGAAGAGCTCCGTCATGGCAGGCCTGGCCTTCTGCCTGGCTTTGACCGGGCAGCCCCACGTGCTCGTCATCGGAGAAGCGCCGTTTCCGCAGGCCGCTGCACAGGAAAGCAGCATCGTTCGCATCGCCGAGGCTGGCAGGGGCGTGCGCAAGCGTCTCAAGCTAGGGCTGAACAAGGCGCTGGTTGTCGATCTTCCTGCGGATGCTCACGACATTCTGGTCGCGGATCCCACGATGGCCGATGCGGTGACCCGCACCTCGCGGCGTATCTACCTGTTCGGCAAGACGGTCGGGCAGACCAACATCTTCATCTTTGGCCGAAACGGCGAGGAGATCGTCAGCATCGATCTGGAGATCGAGCGGGATATTTCGGGTCTGGAAGCCAATCTCCGCCGCTTCCTGCCGGATTCGGATATCAAGATCGAGATCGTTTCGGACAATATCGTCCTCACCGGATCGGTGCGCACGCCGCAGGACGCGACGCAGGCAGCCAAGCTCGCCGATATCTTCCTGACCGGCGGTGAAGCCACGACGCGGACGGAAGTCGCGACCAGCCAGAGCTCTGGCGACGGCGCCGTCGCGCTCTATGCGGAAGGACGCCAGAAGTCCCAGGTGGTCAACCTTCTGACGATCGAGGGCGAGGATCAGGTGACGCTGAAGGTCACGGTGGCGGAAATCCGCCGCGAAGTCCTGAAGCAGCTCGGCTTTGACAACACATTCACCCGCCAGCCGGCCGGCACCAGCTCCGGGCTGGACGTGCTGACCATCGGCGCGGGCAGCGCCGGCCTCTCCGGCAATATCGCCGGCACCGTCGGCCGTCTTGGCATCGAGACCGCTTTGAGTGCATTGGAGCAGGCGAAGGCGATCCGCACTCTTGCGGAGCCGACGCTGACGGCGATCTCCGGTCAGTCGGCCACCTTCAATTCCGGGGGCGAGCGCCTCTATTCGACCACCAATTCGGATGGCGATACGGAAATCCTGACCTACGAATACGGCATCTCGCTCGGTTTTACACCCACGGTGCTTTCATCGGGCCGGATCAGCCTGCGCATCCAGACGCGGGTGTCCGAGCCGGTCTCCACAAGTTCGGGGGTGGAATACCGCAAGCGGGACGCCGAGACCGTCTTGGAACTTCCCTCCGGCGGCTCCATCGCACTCGCCGGCCTGATACGCGACGATGTCCATCAGGCGACGACCGGTACGCCGGGCGCTTCCAAGCTGCCGATCTTCGGAGCCCTGTTCCGGGAGAAGACCCTGGAACGCACCGAAACCGAACTCGTCATCATCGCCACGCCCTACCTCGTTCGCCCGGTGGCGCGCAACGAACTGGCGCGCCCTGATGACAACTTCAACCCGGCAAGCGACGTCGCCAGCGTCTTCCTCGGCCACGTGAACCGTATCTACGGGCGCAAGGATGCGCCGCCTCCTGTCCTTCCCTACGAAGGCAACGTCGGATTTATCTACAAATGACCAGAGCGGAACGGAGAAGTACGGTTGCCTCTGTCGATAGCCGGCAACGAGCGCCGGTCATGAACGACGCGAAGGAGACGACGCGGGTCGCGAAGGCAGGCAAGATTTCCGCCGCCGCGGTGTTCCTCGGCGTGGCAACTCTGCTCGGCAGCTGTGCAAATCCGGACGGGGTAACCACCGGCTCCCTGCCGGACGACTATCGCACGCGCCATCCGATCATCGTCGGCGAGGAAGAGAAGACCATCGACATCCCGATCGCCGCCGGAGACGGCAGCCTGACGCGCGGCCAGAGCGAGGTGATCGCCGGGTTCGCCGCGGAATATATGCGCTCGTCCGAGGGGATCATCCGGATCATGGCGCCGCAGGGGGCGATGAATTCCGGCGCCGCCGCGGCCGCCGCCGGCGAGACACGCCGGCTTCTCGTCCGGATGGGCGTGCCGAAGAACCGCATCCTCCACACGGGCTACGCGGCCGCCGGCTACGGTGCGTCCGCTCCCATGCGGCTGGCCTATGTGGCCGTGACCGCGCAGGTCGGTCCGTGCGGCGAGTGGCCGGCCGACATGACGCTGAACACGATCGAAAACAAGAACTACCACAATTTCGGCTGCGCCAGCCAAAAGAACCTAGCGGCCCAGATCGCCAACCCCAACGACCTCCTCGGTCCGCGGCGGATGACGCCGCCGGATGCCGTGGCGCGCGATCAGGCCATGCAGCGCTACCGCGAGGCCTATACGGAGCTGGAGGACATGCAATGACGGGCACTTCCGGTTCAGGCGAGGGGCGGTCGCTATGAGCTCCGTCGACTACAGCATCAGAAGGCCGGAGATGGACGAGGTGCCGCTGGCCGATACGGAGATCCAGGCGGACGTTTCTTCGCTCCGCCCGCTGCCGCGCATTTCCATCCATGCCTTCTGCGAAAGCGAAAACATGCTCCGCACGGCGGAGCGTATGAGCCGCGATCGCCGGATGGCCAAAGTGAACATGCGGATCACCAATGGCGGCACCGAGGCGGCTGCGAACATGTTTTCGGCAAGTCCGACGCCGAACCTCATCATCCTCGAAACCGCCGCAGAGCCGCGTCACCTTCTGACCGAGCTGGCGCCGCTTGCCGAAGTCTGCGATCCCTCGACCCGCGTGATCGTCGTCGGCCGCTATAACGACATCGCGCTCTACCGGGAGTTGATCCGCAACGGCATTTCCGAATATCTCGTCGGTCCGGTGCAGATGGCGGACCTGCTGGCCTCCATATCCGCGATCTTCGTGGATCCGGAAGCGGAGCCGCTCGGCAGGTCGATCGCCTTCGTCGGCGCAAAGGGCGGTGTCGGCTCGTCCACCGTTGCTCACAACTGCGCCTTCGGCATATCGACCCTCTTTTCCACCGAAACCATTCTTGCCGATCTGGATCTCCCCTTCGGCACCGCGAATATCGACTTCGACCAGGATCCTGCGCAGGGCATCGCGGAAGCCGTCTTCGCTCCGGACCGGCTGGATGAAGTCTTCCTCGACCGCCTGCTGACGAAGTGCTCCGAGCACCTGTCGATGCTGGCGGCGCCCTCGCTGCTGGACCGGGCATACGATTATGAGGGCATGGCCTTCCAGCCTGTCGTGGAAATCCTCCAGCGCAGCGCGCCGGTGGCCGTTCTCGATCTCCCGCATGTCTGGTCCGAATGGACCCGCTCGGTGCTGGCGGAAGCCGACGAAGTCGTCATCTGCGCGGTCCCGGATCTGGCCAATCTGCGCAATGCCAAGAACATGCTGGACGCGCTGAAGAAGCTGCGGCCGAACGATCCTTCGCCGCACCTGATCCTCAACCAGGTCGGCATGCCGAAGCGGCCGGAAATCGCGCCCGCGGACTTCTTCGAACCGCTCGAGCTCGAACCGATCGCAATCGTGCCCTTCGACGCCCAGCTCTTCGGCAATGCCGCCAACAGCGGTCGTATGATTGCGGAAATCGACGCCAAGTCGCCGACTGCCGAAACGTTCTCGCAGATCTGCCACATCGTGACCGGCCGCTCGGAGATCAAGAGGCCGAAAAAGGGCGGGCTTTCGAAGATGCTGGCGATGCTGGGGCGAAAGTAGCGGCGAGCGCATGGATGGTCCTGGCCGCAGCATGAAGACTGGATAAGCGATGTTCGGAAAACGCGGAAGTGAAGGTTTCGGTAAAGGCAATGGTGGCGTCGGCCAGCCCGTTGCCGTGCCGGCGGCACCGACGCCGACTGCCGTGCGGCCCAATACGCCCGAGGTTTTCGCCGAGCCAATTCAGGAAAAGGGCGGCTCCCGCCAGCAGGTGATGCCTCCGCCGATCGCGCCCGCACCTGCGGCCCGAAAGAAGCCGGCGCGGACGGAACATTACTACGATACGAAGAGCCAGGTGTTCTCCGCGCTGATCGACACGATCGATCTTTCGCAGCTCGCCAAGCTCGACGGCGAGAGCGCGCGTGAGGAAATCCGCGACATCGTCAACGACATCATCACCATCAAGAACTTCGCGATGTCGATTTCCGAGCAGGAGGAACTGCTCGAAGACATCTGCAACGACGTTCTCGGCTATGGTCCGCTGGAACCGCTTCTGGCGCGCGACGACATCGCCGACATCATGGTCAACGGCTCCGGCCAGACCTTCATCGAAGTCGGCGGCAAGACGATCGAATCCGAGATCCGGTTCCGCGACAACGCCCAACTCCTGTCGATCTGCCAGCGTATCGTCAGCCAGGTCGGCCGCCGCGTCGATGAATCCTCGCCGATCTGCGACGCGCGGTTGCCGGACGGATCACGCGTCAACGTCATCGCTCCGCCGCTCGCGATCGATGGCCCGGCACTGACGATCCGAAAGTTCAAGAAGGACAAGCTCACGCTCGAGCAGCTGGTGAGGTTCGGGTCGATCACGCCCGAAGGTTCCACCCTGCTGCAGATCATTGGGCGGGTGCGGTGCAACGTCGTAATCTCCGGCGGAACCGGCTCCGGGAAGACGACGCTGCTCAACTGCCTCACCCGCTATATCGACGAAGACGAGCGCGTCATCACCTGCGAAGACACCGCCGAACTGCAGTTGCAGCAGCCGCATGTCGTGCGCCTCGAAACCCGTCCGCCGAACATCGAGGGCGAGGGCGAGATCACCATGCGCGACCTCGTCAAGAACTGCCTGCGCATGCGCCCCGAACGCATCATCGTCGGCGAAGTGCGCGGACCGGAGGTTTTCGACCTCTTGCAGGCGATGAACACCGGCCATGACGGCTCCATGGGGACGATCCACGCGAACACGCCGCGCGAATGCCTGAGCCGAATGGAGTCGATGATCGCCATGGGTGGCTTCAACCTGCCGGCAAAGACGGTGCGTGAAATCATCTCCGGCTCGGTGGATGTGATCATCCAGGCGGCCCGCCTGCGTGACGGCTCCCGCCGCATCACCCACGTGACCGAGGTGATCGGCATGGAAGGCGACGTCATCGTCACCCAGGACCTGATGCGCTACGAAATCGAGGGCGAGGACGCGGCAGGGCGGCTGATCGGTCGGCACATGTCGACCGGGATCGCCAAGCCCAATTTCTGGGATCGGGCCCGCTACTACAATGAGGAACGTCGCCTGGCCGCCGCACTGGATGCCATGGAACAGGTAGCAGGGTAGGGACGCTGATGTTTGGTCTCGATCCCAACATCCTGCTGATCACGGCCCTGGCGGCGGTATCCGCCGGTGCCGTCTGCTATGCCCTTCTGTTCTCGCGGATCGAAACGGAAAAGAAGACCAGTGCCCGGATCAGCCGGGTCAAGGCCGCCGAGTCCGACCTGACGAAGGTGAAGGCAGCGCGGGATCGGGTCCAGGAACTGTCCAAGCGCCGCAAGACGATGCAGGACTCGATCAAGGATCTGGAGAAGAAGCAGGCCGAACGATCGAAGAAGATGGGCGACGGCAGCCTGAAGTCGCGTCTGACGCAGACCGGGCTCGCACTCACGCTGCCGCGCTTTTACATCATGAGCGCGGCGTTGGGCGTGTTCGCTCTGCTTGCGGCGCTTGTCGCCGGCCTTCCGCTCCTGGCCGCCGCAGGTGCCGGATTCGCGGCCGCGCTCGGCCTGCCGCGCTGGATCGTCGGCTTTCTCGTCAAGCGGCGGCAGAAGCGGTTCCTCAACGAATTCCCGAATGCGCTCGACGTGATGGTGCGCTCCATCAAGTCGGGGCTTCCGCTCAACGACGCGCTCCGACTGATTGCCGCAGACGGGCAGGAGCCGGTCAAATCCGAATTCCGCCGGGTGGTGGAATCGCAGCAGGTCGGCCTCAGCATCCCCGAGGCCTGTGTCCGGATGATGCAGACGATGCCGCTGTCGGAGGTCAACTTCTTCGCGATCGTCATCACCATCCAGAGCCAGGC
>DASUPM010000234.1:0-4048 GCA_036281095.1 Pseudorhizobium sp. | reverse complement strand
CAAGGCGTGAAGCCGCCGCTCGCCGTTGCCCCTCATACGGCTGCCGCCACCTTCTCCCCGCGCGGGGAGAAGGACAACGTCGCAGCCATCCTGCCGAGCCCGCAACGCCTGCGGGGGCACGCCCCCTCCCCGTTTGCAGGGACCCGAAGGACGGGTCGAAGCACGTGGCTCGGCCCCGGTGGGCGAGCGTGAGCGGAAGTTGCAGCCGGGACAACGCCAGGGCGTAAATATCCAGATGACGAAGCACCCTCCCTACGCCCTCTTCCGCGACGACAAGCGCGAAACAAGCCTGCTTTTCGTCGAGCCTCGCGAGATCGTCACCGCGAGGACGGCGGACGAAATCCTCCCGGCGCTCGCCCGGCTGGAGGATGCGCGGAAGAACGGCTTCTGGCTGGCGGGCTACCTCTCCTACGAAGCGGGATATGTCTTCGAGGAAAAGCTTCGGCCGCTGATCGCCGATCACCGCGAAACTCCGCTCGTCGCAATGGGCATCTTCGACGCCCCTGCCCCGGCCGGTCATCCCCTTGCTGCGCCGCCTGACGCGCCGGCGCAGGAGCCTTTCCTGACGGAGCCGCGTGCGGAATGGGATTTTTCCGCCTACCGCAGCCGGTTCGAGCGACTGCACGAACACCTGCGCCGCGGCGACTGCTATCAGGCAAATCTCACCATGCCGATCACCGCGCAGTGGCATGGCGACCCGCGCGCGGCCTTCTGGTCCCTGGTGGCGCGCCAGCCGGTTCATTACGGCGCCCTCATCAACTTCGGTGATCCCATCGTCCTGTCGCGCTCGCCGGAACTCTTCTTCAGCCTTGACGAGGACCGCTTCCTCGAGACCCATCCGATGAAGGGCACCGCGCCGCGAGGCACCACACCGGCGCAGGACGAGGCCATCGTTGCCGCCATGCTTGCAGACGAGAAGACGCAGGCCGAGAACCGCATGATCGTCGACCTCCTGCGCAACGACGTATCGATGATCAGCGAGGCCGGAACGCTGTCGGTGCCGAAGCTCTTCGCCATCGAGACCTATCCCACCGTCCACCAGATGGTGAGCCATGTGCGCGCGAGGCTGCGGCCGGAGATCGGTCTGCCGGAAATCCTGCGCGCCCTCTTTCCCTGCGGATCGATCACCGGCGCACCGAAGATGTGGGCCATGCGCATTCTCCACGAGCTGGAGGCGGGACCCCGCGACGCCTATTGCGGCGCGATCGGCTGGTGCGACCCCAACGGCCCGATGCGTTTTTCCGTGGCCATCCGCACCTTGGCCCTTTTCAACAGCGGCAAGGCTGTCTTCAATGTCGGCGGCGGCATCGTGTTCGATTCGAAGCCGCAGGCGGAATATGACGAATGTCTTCTAAAAGCGCGGTTCGCACTCGGCAGTCAGGAGATCTCTCGCTGATCGAGACCATGCGCTGGGAGCCGGGCACGGGCTTCCTGCGGCTGGACCAGCATATGCGGCGGCTGGCCCGTTCGGCGGATGCGCTGGGCTTCCTCTTCCCCGAAGACGTCATGGGCGCGCTCCAGGCGGAAGCCAAAGGAGATGTTCCGCTTCGCGTCCGCCTCGCCGTGACCTATCGCGGCCGGATCGAAATCGGCACGGCGCCGTTTCGCCCCGAACCGGAAGACACGGTCTGGCACCTGCGGATCGCCGGCCAGAAGCTCGACTCCGCCGATGCCTTCCTCCGCCACAAGACCACGCGGCGGGACGCCTACGAAGCAGCCCGTGCCGAATTCACGCCGGAGGACGCAGACGAAGTCCTCCTCCTCAACGAGCGCGACGAGGTGTGCGAGGGCACGATCACCAACCTCTTCGTCGAACGCGAAGACGGGATGCTGCTGACGCCGGCGCTTTCGAGCGGACTGCTGCCCGGCGTGCTGCGCGCCGAACTGATCCGCGAAGGCAAGGCCCGCGCCGAAGTGCTGAAGCCGGCCTCCCTCAGCGGCCGGAAGCTCTTTGTCGGCAATTCTCTGCGCGGATTGATCCGCGCAGAGCTGGTCGAGACCTAGATCCGGCCGTCACCTTTCCCGATGGAATATCATCCCGCCGTGGTGCAGAACGTCGTCTTCGACGAATTCGCCATCGGCCGTGAAGCCGGTGTCGTCCCAGTATTCGATGCGGTTGCCGGTAACGACATATCGGCCCCGATAGGCACTCTGGCGGTTGCCGCGGGCCTCGTCATAGCGGCCGTTCGGCAGGAGTTCCTGGCGGATGCGCCCGTCGCCGGTCACCCACATGCCGACATAGGGATGGGACTGGTTCTGCCTTTCGGTTCGGATGCTCATGTTGTCCTCTGCAATGGCGGGAGGAAGGGGTGCCGCGCCGAGAGACACGGCGGCAACCAGCGCTGGGAGATGCCTGTTCATGGGAATTCTCCTAGTAGGGTGATTTCGTGGGGCGCACGACGATTTCGTTGACATCGACCCCCTCGGGCTGTTCGATCGCGAAGCGGACGGCGCGACCGATCGCGTCGGGCGTCAATGCGATGGCCCGGAAGGATTTCATTCCTTCCGCGGCGACAGGATCGGTGATCGTGTCCGCCAATTCGCTCTCCACCACGCCCGGATGGATGCAGGTCACGCGGATATCGTCATGCTCCTGGCGCAGCCCGTCGGAAATCGCCCGGACGGCAAACTTCGTTCCGCAATAGACGGCAGAGGTCGGCCACACCTGAAGCGCTCCGATCGATGCGATGTTGACGATCTGACCCGAACCTCTGGCAATCATCTCCGGCAGGACGGCCGCGATCCCGTAAAGGACCCCCTTGATGTTGACGTCGACCATCCGGTCCCACTCGTCCACCTTCATCGAAGCCATGGGCGAAAGCGGCATGACGCCCGCATTGTTGACCATGACGTCCACCCGTCCGAACGCCTGCCGTGCGGCGTCTGCGAAGGCGGCCACGTCTGCGCGGTCCGTCACGTCGAGGCGGCGGGTCAGGGCCTTGCCGCCGCCGCTGCGGATCTCCTCGGCCAGCACCTCCAGCCGGTCCGTACGGCGTGCACCGAGCACGACGGTTGCGCCGGCCTTTGCAAGTTCGCGGGCGATGCCGGCGCCGATACCGCTGGACGCTCCGGTGATGAGAACGACTTTTTCCATGTCTCTGCTCCTTGTTGACTCCGAACGATGGGGTTGCAGGAAAGATAGAGACCGTTCATTGTCATCATAAGACGCCCATTCGTTTCCAGATTGGTAAGTAGAACTATCCAATGATGCCCGACCTGAACGCGCTGTCGGTCTTCGCCATGGTTGCCGAACAGAAGAATTTTCGCGCTGCCGCCGATCGCCTGGGCGTTACCCGCGCCTCCGTCAGCCAGACGATAAGGAAGCTCGAAGAGAGCGTGGGCATCGCGCTCGTACACCGCACCACGAGAAGCGTCGCACTGACGGAAGCCGGAGAACGGCTTTATGCGGAGGCCGCGCCGGCTCTCATTACCATGCGGGCCGCGATGGAAGCGGCTGGAAATCTGCGCGCCCGTCCGCGCGGCCAGTTGCGGCTCGCGGTCTCGTCCATCGCTGAAAGCTTCCTCTCAGGTCCGCTGCTCGCTTCGTTCGCGGACGAGAACCCGGAAGTCACGATCCACGTCACCGTCACGGACGAGGAATTCGATATCGTCGCGGAAGGTTATGACGCGGGCGTGCGGTTGGGAGAGGTCATCGCTCAGGACATGATCGCGGTGCCGGTATCGGGCGATCAGCGCCAGCTTGCCGTCGCCTCCCCGGGTTACCTGGAGCGCTTCGGCGTCCCGGGCCATCCCCGCGACCTCTCCGCCCACCGCTGCATCGGCTGGCGGTCGGCGCCGGATCTGGCGCCTTACCGCTGGGAGTTTGCGGAAGACGGCAGGGAGTTCGCCGTGGCCGTCCCGGACACGGTCACCACCACCGACATGGCCCTGATGATCCGGCTGGCGGTTGCAGGCCTCGGGATTACCTTCGGCATGGAGGAAAGCTTCCGCGTTCCGCTGAAAGACGGGGAACTCGTGCCCCTGCTCGAGAACTTCTGCCCGCGCTTTCCTGGCTTCTACCTCTACTATCCAAGCCGCCGAAACATCG
>DASUPM010000233.1:0-3727 GCA_036281095.1 Pseudorhizobium sp. | reverse complement strand
GGGCGAGATAGGTCGCCGAGGGGTCCGCGACCGCGGTCGCCGCTGCGCGATCGATCCCGAACAGAAACGGGACGAGCCCCACGATCATTACCACCCGCAGCGTGTGGACGACCATCACCACATCGGCCTGTGCCCCGGTTTCGCGGGCGAGAGACGCCATCTCCGACATGCCGGCCGGCAGCGTGGAGAGGAGCGCGCTCTTGCGATCCACTCGCGCGATCTTCTGCAGCGGAAAGGCCACGAGGACGCCGAGCAGGTTCGCCACCAGTGCCGCGGCGATCATGGCCGGAAGATAGGTCCAGAGCTGGCCGAGGATATCCGGCGTGAGGATGGCTGCGGTCGCCGCGCCGACGAGCAACTGGCCGGTGCGGCGCACATATTTGGTCTTGCCGCCAAGCCCGACAGTGTTGGCGTAGATCGCGCTGCCCGCCATGGCGCCCAGGATCCAGGCGAGCGGCACGCCGGCGAGGGAGAACACCCAACCCATGACTGCCGAAGCGAGTACACCGCCAGCCAGCATGAGGTTGGGTACAACAGTCATGAGAGATAAACACCGCCGTTGACGTGCAGGGTTTCGCCCGTGACATAGCGCGCAGCCGGCCCTGCAAGATAGGCGACGGCCTCGGCGACATCCTCCGGCCGGCCGCGGTGACCGACCAGCGTCTTGCGGCTGTCGTGGTGCTTGGGCGCAGCTCCCTCGTTCGCCACGCGGACCGTTTCGATCAGTCCCGGCGAAACGCAGTTGACCGTGATGCCCTTCGCGGAAAGCTCGTGGGCCATCGCCTTCGTCAGGCCGACCACGCCGGCCTTGGCGGTGACCACATGGGCGCGATGGGCGGCGCCGGTGTGCCCGGTCAGGCCGCCGATATTGACGATCGATGCCTGGTCGCTTCTGGCCAGATACGGCAACGAGGCCTGCGAAACCAGGAAGACCGCATCCAGCCCTATCCCCATCACCTTGCGCCAGTCGGCGAAGGTTATGGCTTCCAACGGGGCCTCGGGCCGGATGGCGGCATTGTTGACCACGATGTCGAGCCGGCCGAAGGCTCCCCCAGCCTCTTCGACCACCCGTGCCGCAATGTCCGGATCGGAAAGGTCTCCGGAGACGAGACGGGCAGAACGGCCGAGGGCCTCGACCTCCGCCACCGTTTCGCGGCCCGCCTCCTCGTCCCGGGCGACGTGAACGATGACGTTCGCACCACGCGCGGCAAGTGCTGTGGCAATGGCTCGACCGATGTTGCGGGATGCACCGGTTACGAGTGCCGCACGTCCAGAAAGTTCGGATCCTGTCATCGGGCCAACTCCGCAATCAGTTCGACGCCGCCCTTCATCCGGGCGATGTCGTTGCATGCATCGAGAAGCGCATCCGCGTTTCGGTGCCGTCCAAATGCGACATTGGCCCGGAACTTCGCGTCGATCTCCTCTCGCGTCAGAGGCTCCTCCGCTCCGCCACGCATATGTCCGCGTTCGGCTTCCTCGACGCGGCCATCCTCGTATTCGATGCGGACATGGCCCGTGAAGGCTTTCGGATAGGGGTTGTCCGGATCAACCTCGAAATCGACGAGCGAGCAAAGCCGAAGGAGGTCAGGGTCGCGGATCGTGTCCTCGGTGAAATCGCCAAGGTCCGCATGACCGCGGACGAGACCGAGTGCGACGCCGAAGGGTGTGGAGAACTTCGCCGCGTAAGCAGTCGGCGGACGCTGTTTCAAGTCGAGCGGCTCCCACAGCCGGTGAACGATGCCCTCGGCCGTCTTGCAGACGATGCGCCTGATCCCGTCGAGCGGCACGTTTCTCGCCCTCAGGGCCATTGCGACGTCGATATAAGGCTGAACCATCGTGCCGCAGGGATAGGGCTTGAAGGTGATCGTTTCCATGACGAAGGTCTGACCCAGCCTGCCGAACAGCTTTTCCACGTCGGCATCGATGGAGGGCGCAAAGGTCTTGAAGGCACCATGGGTGCCCTCGAACACCATGCGTGGACCGACGAAGCCGGCCTCGGCCATGGCGACGGCCCGCAGCGCCGATTGCGCCGACCAGCCGGGATGCATCCGCTTCGTCCAGCTTCCGTCGCCGAGATATTCGATGATCCCGGAGGCCATCGAGCCCGCAATGCCGAGCGCATTGCCGATCACGGCCTCGTTCGCACCACGGGCAACGGCGATGCCGAAGGTGGCGCCGAAGGTGCCGAGAACTGCGGTCGGATGGAAGCCCGCCTTGTGCACCGCCTTCGGCAGCGTCAGCGCCAGCCGGCACAGGAGTTCGGTCCCGGCTGCGATACCGAGCATGACCCTGTCGTTGGTCAGGTCGTACTTCTGTGCGGCAGCCAGGAGTGACGGAACGATCACGGCGCCGGAGTGAACCGGGCCGCCCTCGAAGGTGTCGTCGAAATCCTCTCCATGGGCGGCCGTCCCGTTGACCAGAGCGGCGCTGGAGGCGGATACGCGTTCCGGGTGACCGATGACGATGTGGTCGCCGGGTTCCGCCGCAGCCTTCGTGGCCGCAACATAATCCGTTTCCCGGGCCGACACGCAAAGCCCGACAATATCCACCAGGATGTCGCGGCTCTTCGACAGGGTCGCCGCCGGCAGGTCTTGCGGCCGAAGCGCGGCGCCCCATGCGGCAAGGCGCCCGGAGACGGATGGGGAATTCACGTCATTGGTCATGGATCAGCTTTCAGCACTTTCGGAAAAGGTCGCGGAGGGGCGGTTCCGCAGCATGTCGTAGATGCGCTTGCCGATGGAGCCGCCGATGAACAGGAATGAGAGGAGCAACAGACCCAGCGAGATCTTGTCGTCGATGAAGATCGTCCAGTCATCCCCGGAGAGGACCAGGGAGCGGCGCAGGTTGCTTTCCACCAGATAGCCGAGCACCAGGCCGAGCACTGTCGGCAGGAAGGGGAAGCGCAGCATGCGCATGAAGAAACCGAGCGTGCCTGCGGCGATCATGATGCCGAGGTCGAAGGCTTCGTTGTGGATCGAGTAGATGCCGGAGAGGATCAGGGCGAAAATGAACGCGTTCAGATAGGGGCGCGGCCGGTTGACGAGCCAGATGCAGACCGGGAGCATCGCCATGCCGATGAAGAGCTGGCCGATCGCTGCCGTGAACAGACCGGCATAGAGGCCATAGACCACCTCGCCGGACTTCTGGAAGAGCATGGGGCCGGGCACGATGCCGTGGATCAGGAAGCCGCCGAGCAGGATCGCGGTCGAGTTCGACCCGGGAATGCCGAAGGACAGAAGCGGCACCAGTGCGGTTTCGGCCACCGTATTGTTCGCCGTTTCCGGCGCGGCGATACCTTCCGGGGAACCCTTGCCGAATTCCTCCGGATGCCGCGACCAGCGGCGTGCCTCGTTATAGGCCATGAAGGAGGCAATCGTGCCGCCTGCGCCCGGCATGACGCCCTCGAAGGTGCCGATGCCGTTGCCGATCAACTGAGCCGGGATCAGCCGCTTGGCGAGCGGCCAGTCCGGGAACTGGATGCGGGGCCGCGAGGTCACACGCTCGTCGGCGCCGCGCTTGGAAGCCTGAATCAGCAGTTCGCTCATTGCAAACAGGCCGACCATGATCATCACCGGTTCGATGCCGCCGAGGAGTTCGGACGAGCCGAAGGTGAAGCGGGTGCCGCCGGTGACGGGATCACTTCCGATCGTGGCGATGACGAGCCCCAGGATGGCGGCGATCATGCCCTTGGCGAGGTTCTCGCCCGACAGGGTCGCGATGACGGAGA
>DASUPM010000232.1:0-2274 GCA_036281095.1 Pseudorhizobium sp. | reverse complement strand
GCGGCTTACGTTGTCGACGACACCGAGCCATATGGCGAGGACCTCGCTGACGCAGCTCAGGAAGCTCTTGAGGCAGAAGGCGTAACCGTGACGCGTGAGAAGATCGAGCGCGGCACGACCGACTTCTCAGCCCTGGCCAGCCGCGCCGCGGCCGACAACCCGGGTGTGTTCATCTTCGAGGGCTTCAACCCCGAAGGTCAGCTCATCCTGGCGGCCCTGCGGGCAGCCGGTTACGAAGGTCTCTTCATGAGCGGCGACGGCGTCGCCTCCGTGGCGGACTTCATCGAGCCGGATCCGGAGCTGGCAGAGGGCGCGTACTTCGCCGGTTGCGGTGGTGACTATCCAGAGGAGCTGTTGACTCTCTACGACGAGCACATCGGCAACCCGCCGAGCACTCCGTTCGTCGCCCACTACGCTGACGCCGCCAGGATCCTCCTGGACGCGATCGCGGCAGTGGCCGTCGACGACGGTGGCGAGCTCGTGATCAACACCGGTGAGCTCCGCGACGCAGTTGCGGCAACGGAGTTCGAGGGCTTTACGGGCCCGATTTCCTTCGCCGAGACGGGAGACCGAGCCGGCGAAAGCGGCGAGGAGTTCGGGCTTCCCGAATGCCTCGTCGAGGGTGGTGCTTTCGTAACCCTCTAAGAGGGCAACGAGTCACATTCGAACTTGAGGCGCGACGCACTAGTCAATAGGCGTCGCGCCTCATACGTTGTAGAAAGCCAAAGCCTGATTCCCAACTTTATCGCTGAGGGGGCGTGGTGGTTCAGGATCTGCTTGCCAGCCGTCTGAACTTCATTCCGGAAAGAATTCGCGCACCCCTGCTGGTGATCGCCAGCCTGGTCGTCACGTACATCCTCGTCGACTACACGCCGCTCCTGGAACCGATCCCCGACATCTGGAAAGTGCAGATCGTCAACGCTATGACGCTCGGCGGTCTCTATGCGCTGATCGCCATCGGTTACACGATGGTCTACGGCGTCCTCCAGATGATCAACTTCGCTCACGGCGAGATATTCATGCTCGGGGCGTTCGCGGGCCTGTGGGTGTTCGACCAGACGACTGACCTGCACGATTCCGCATCAGCACTGGTGATCCTGATGGCAATGATCGCGGCGATGGCGTTTTCGGGCGGCAGCGCCCTGGCTCTGGAACGCCTCGCCTACCGGCCGCTGCGGCGCGCACCCAGGCTTGTACCGCTGATCAGCGCCATCGGCGCGTCCATCTTCATCTCGCAGCTCGTAACAGTGATCCTGCGGGGCCGTCCTCAATCCGTACCGCGCGTTTTCCCTGAGGGCTCCGTCGAGATCGCCGGAATCGACGTCAACTACATCCGCATCTTCTTGATCGTCATGTCCTTCGTCTTCATGTTCGCTCTCTTCTCCTTCATCCGCCTGACGAAGACAGGGAAGTCCATCAGGGCAGTGGCCGAGGACAAGGACGTCGCAGCATTAATGGGTATCAACGTGGACCGGACTATCCAGATCACCTTCCTCCTGGGAGCAGTGCTGGCCGGCGCGGCGGGCGTCATGTACAGCCTGTTCATTCCGACCCTCACCGGCAACATGGGCTTCATTCCCGGGCTGAAGGCATTCACTGCCGCTGTCCTCGGCGGCATTGGAAACATTCCGGGCGCCATGGTCGGTGGCTATTTCCTGGCTTTTGCCGAAACCCTCGGCGTGCAGCTCGCTTTCGAGATTGACAGCGACTTCGGCACCGAGGCGTCGGGTTATAAGGACGCGATTGCTTTCGGTCTGCTGGTTATCGTGCTGATCTTCCGGCCGAACGGCATCTTCGGTGAGGAAGTAGGCAAGAAGCGCGCTTAGATGAGCGAACAGGGCAATAACGAAGAGATCTTCTTCGATGACGATCCGTGGAACCGGGGCGTGCGTGCGTTCAACCGCGCTCGGAGCGCAGCCGGCGAAGCAATAGCGCGGCCGTTCCGCGCGGCCGGCGAGCGTCTTTCTCCCTTGCAGACGTTCTGGCAGAGCCTGGATCCTCGCCTCCGCGTCCTCTGGTTCATCATTCCGGTTCTGTTCGTCCTTCTGTTCCCGCAGGAAACCACGAGTAGCCCACAAGCCTTCACGCTCATCGCCATCGTCCTTTTCATCTTGCTGGGCTCCAGCAGCGGAAGGGTCGAACTCCTGCTCCTCATCTTTGCGGTGCTCGTCATCATCAACATGGGCGAGCTTCCCGACGCAATTCTCGAGGCCGACCCCGCCGCATATCCGCTGGACACCGGCCCCGAATTGTTGCTGGTAGCGGTGCCGGTCT
>DASUPM010000231.1:0-2268 GCA_036281095.1 Pseudorhizobium sp. | reverse complement strand
CGCCCGCTGCCTTGAAGCCGATCCGCCTGCGGGAATCCCGGATGGCGCGAAGCATGATGTCGGCGGATTCCAGCGTCGCGTTGACGGGGACCTTGCCTGTCGAAGTCTTGATGAAGTCGGCCCCGGCGTCGATCGACAGCTCCGAGGCACGGCGGATGTGAATGCTGTCTCTCAATTCGCCGGTCTCGATGATGACCTTGAGGCATGCGTGGGGGCAGGCCTGACGCACCGCAGCCACCATGTCCGTGATCGCGGCATCCTCTCCTGCCAGGAATGCCCTGTAGGGAATGACGAGATCGATTTCGTCCGCCCCGTCGCGGATGGCACCCTCTGTTTCCACGACGACCGATTCGATCGGCAGGTCTCCTCCGGGAAAGTTGACCACGGTCGCGATGCGGATCGCGCTGCCGGTTCCGAGGATGTCACGGGCCTGCGCGACAAAGCGGGGCCAGATGCAGATGGCCGCCGCCGAACCATAGGGGGTTTGTGCACGTCGGCAAAGGCTTTCGATCGCCGCCGCATCGCAGTCGTCACGCAGGTTGGTGAGATCGAGCAGGGACAGCGCAAAGCTCGCCGCTTCCCGGGGAGTGTTGATCTCCATGGCAGATACCTCCTCGTCGGTCGTCCCATATTCGGCGTTCAATCGATTTGGCGCAACCCGCGCAGCCGAACAAACGGCAGCCGCTCCTGCCTGGCCATCGGCCTAATGTGATTCCGTTATGCTTTTCATGACAGCATCTCCTGGAGAACGGCGGCGAGCCGCTTGCCGCCGACCGGTGCCATGTCCTTGGTTTCCTCGTGACTAAGCTCCGCGCCGGTCATGCCCGCCCCGAAGTTGGTGATGACGGAGGCAGCGGCAACCCGCAGGCCGAAATAACGGGCGAGGATCACTTCCGGAACCGTGGACATGCCCACGGCATCCGCCCCAAGCGTTCGCGCCATGCGGATCTCGGCCGGCGTTTCGAAGCTCGGCCCGGAGAACCACATGTAGACGCCGGTGAACAGCGGGATGCCACGGCGGATCGCAGCATTGCGCATGTCCGTCGACAGCGCATCGTCATAGGCACTGGTCATGCCGACGAAGCGCTCGTCGCCTTCCTCTCCGATCAACGGATTCATGCCGGAATAGTTGATGTGGTCGGTGATCTGCATCACCGAGCCCGGCGGCATGTCCTGACGCAGCGAGCCGGCCGAATTGGTGAGGATCAGCGACTGGACACCGAGCCCTTTCAGGACTTCGATGGGGAAGCGCATCGCTTTCGCGTCGCCCCTTTCATAGTAGTGTGCGCGGCCTGAAAGCATGATGACCGGCTCGCGGCCCAGATGGCCCGCTACCAGTTCTCCCGCGTGGCCGGTAACGCCGCTGACGGGAAAACCCGGCAACTCGCGATAGGATATGCGCAGCGGATCTGCGATGCTTTCGACAAGCGAACCGAGACCGGAGCCGAGAACAACGGCGTAGCGCGGCATCAGCCCGTTGAGACGATCGACGAGCAGATCCGTGACGTTCCTCATCCGATGACGTCCGTGTCGAAGGCGTAAGGCAGGAGTTCCGCCATGGTCACCGTCTTCTGGACGCCCTGATCGTCGCACAGGTAGATCCGCGTCTCCGGCGAGGCGAATTCGGCGATCTTCTGCCGGCAGCCGCCGCAGGGGGTACAGAGCGGCAGTTTCTCCGCGATCACCGCGATTTCCCTGATGGATTTCGCACCCGCCATGATCATGGCGCTGATTGCGCTGGGCTCGGCGCACCAGCCCTGAGGAAAGGAGAGATTCTCGATGTTGGCGCCGACATGGATGTTTCCGTCATCGGCGCGGATGGCAGCACCGACCGGAAACTTCGAATAAGGCGCATAGGCCTTGCCCATGGCTTCCCGGGCAGCTTCGAAAAGCTCGTGCGACATCGGATCAACGCTCCTTGACATAGGGCACGCCGCCCGCCTTCGGCGCGCGTGCCACGCCGATGAATCCGGCAAGCAGAACGCAGGTGAGGATATAGGGAAGCGCCTGGAATATCTGGACCGGCACCTCGCCGATGAGCGGTACCGTCTTGCCCTGCATGAAATTGGCGACGGCGTCCAGGAAGCCGAACAAGAGGCAGGCGAACATGACGGGCACCGGCCTCCATTTGGCGAAGATCAGTGCGGCGAGCGCGATGTAGCCCTTCCCTGCCGACATGTTGTTGATGAAGGCGGCCGACTGCGCGATCGCCAGATAGGTGCCCGAGAAGCCGCAGAGAAGGCCCGCCACGATGACTGCACGGTATCG
>DASUPM010000230.1:0-2360 GCA_036281095.1 Pseudorhizobium sp. | reverse complement strand
GTTACGTGCGATCGGATTTTTCGATCGTCAACGTGTTCGAGAATTCCCATTCCGCAAAACCTCTCATCTACAAAATTAGCGGCGTGTGGGGGAACCACGAGGGCTCGATGCTGCTGTGGGTGCTGATCCTGGCGTTGTTTGGCGCCCTGGTGGCGGCGTTCGGCGCCAATCTGCCGGCGACGCTCAAGGCCAACGTGCTCGGCGTGCAATCGTGGATCGCAGCGGCGTTCGTTCTCTTCATCCTCGGCACATCGAACCCGTTTCTGCGCATTCCAGCCGCGCCGTTCGAGGGCCGCGACCTCAATCCGATCCTGCAGGACATCGGGCTCGCGGTGCATCCGCCGCTGCTCTATCTCGGCTATGTCGGCTTTTCCGTCTGCTTCTCCTTCGCCGTCGCGGCGCTCATCGACGGGCGCATCGACGCAGCCTGGGCGCGCTGGGTTCGTCCGTGGACGCTGGCGGCCTGGACCTTCCTGACCGCCGGCATCGCGATGGGCTCCTACTGGGCCTATTACGAACTCGGCTGGGGCGGCTGGTGGTTCTGGGACCCTGTAGAGAACGCCTCCTTCATGCCCTGGCTCGCGGGCACCGCATTGCTCCACTCCGCGCTTGTGATGGAAAAGCGCGAGGCGTTGAAGATCTGGACGGTGCTGCTCGCCATCCTCACCTTCTCGCTGTCGCTGCTCGGCACCTTCCTGGTGCGCTCGGGGGTGCTGACCTCCGTGCATGCCTTCGCCACCGATCCGACCCGGGGCATCTTCATCCTGGCGATCCTGATGCTGTTCATCGGCGGCGCCTTCGCCCTCTTCGCCTGGCGCGCCCCGACGCTGAAGGCCGGCGGGTTGTTCGCGCCCATCTCGCGCGAGGGATCGCTGGTGCTCAACAACCTGATCCTGACGGTCGCGACAGCGACGGTCCTGATCGGGACGCTCTATCCGCTGATCCTCGAGACGCTGACGGGCGAAAAGATCTCGGTCGGAGCGCCCTTCTTCAACATGACCTTCGGGCTCCTGATGATCCCGCTTCTGATTGCCGTTCCCTTCGGTCCGATGCTGGCCTGGAAGCGCGGCGACCTTCTGGGGGCCTTTCAGCGGCTTTACGGCGCAGCGGGCCTGGCGCTGGTGGCAGGGCTCGGCCTCTACTACGTCGAGAACGGCGGACCGGTGCTGGCGGTATTCGGCCTGGTGATCGCCTTCTGGGGCATGTTCGGCGCGCTCGCCGACTTGTGGTACCGCGCGAATTTCGGCAAGCTGCCCTTCAAGGTGGCCTGGCGCCGGCTTGCCGGTCTGCCGCGGTCGGCCTTCGGCACCGCGCTTGCTCATTTCGGCATCGGCGTAACCGTGCTCGGTATCGTCATGGTGACCACGTTCGAGACGGAAACCGTCCTCGAGATGAAACAGGGCATGACGGCCGAGGCGGGCGGTTATACGGTGGTCTTCGACGGCATGCGTGAGGCGGTCGGCCCGAATTTCACCGAGGAGCGCGGTCACTTCACGATCAGCAAGGGGGGCGCCGCCGTCGCCGACACATGGTCGTCGAAGCGTCTTTATACGGCACGGCGCATGCCGACGACGGAAGCAGGCATCGTTACCTTCGGCTTCAGCCAGCTCTACGTGTCGCTCGGCGATCCGATCGCCGGCGGCGGCATGGTCGTCCGTATCTGGTGGAAGCCCTTCATTCTCTGCATCTGGGGCGGATCGCTGGTGATGATGATCGGCGGCTTCGTCTCGCTCTCCGACCGTCGGCTGCGAGTGGGCGCACCGACGCGGAAGGCGCGGCCGGCGAAGGCGCCGGCGATGGAGGCGGCGGAATGATGGGCAGGCTTTTCCTTGCACTGTTCATGTTCCTCGCGCCGCTTCCGGCGCTTGCCGTCAATCCGGACGAGGTTCTGGCCGATCCGGTGCTCGAGGAGCGCGCGCGAAACCTGTCCGCCGAACTGAGGTGCATGGTCTGCCAGAACCAGTCGATCGACGATTCCAATGCCGAACTCGCGCGCGACCTGCGCGTGCTGGTCCGCGAGAGGCTGACGAATGGCGACAGCGACGAGGAGGTGATCGACTACGTCGTGTCCCGCTATGGCGAATTCGTCCTGCTGAAGCCGCGGCTTTCCGGCCGCACGCTGCTTCTCTGGGGGGCTCCGGCGGCGCTGTTGCTGATCGGGGCAGCCGTCCTGGCCCTGATGGCGCGCGGGCGGCTGCAGCCCCGGGCGCCTGCAGCGCTTACGGAGGAGGAAAAGGCCCGCATCGACGAACTCGTCGGTAAGCGGTAGCGGCTACATTACCAACAATTCATGCCCCCGACACCTGCAGTTAAGGTGAACCTTCCTATATCTCTTCGCATCCACCGCCTGCCGGGCAGGC
>DASUPM010000229.1:0-4247 GCA_036281095.1 Pseudorhizobium sp. | reverse complement strand
CGGGGAGTATCCGATCTATGCGCTTCGCAAGATCTCGAATCCTGCAGGTCCGGCGGCGACCTGGCTGATCGACGCGTTCCGAGACTCTCTTTCGCGATGCCCAAGTCACTCGGATCTCGTACAGGAGATGGAACTGGGCTCCGCAACGGCAACGGCTGCCGAATAAGGCGCTGCGGTTGACGGACCCTCCGGCGGTGTTGCATGATGGCGCACGGTCAGCAGTTCACCGAGGCGTCGCCGTCCCGCAAGGGAAGCTAAACCTGCGATATTCGAGATCATCAGCACTTATCCCGTGCCGAAGTCCGCAAGACGGCGACCAGTGACAATCCCGATCCGGAACGGCACATCGAGGATAAGAGATGACCAGAACCATCTTTCCGATGGACGTCGCCGATATTTCGGCCTTCGCCAAATCGCTCCGTGAGCAGATCGGCAAGCTCGACCACAAGCCAAGCCATGTCGAGATGCTCAATCTTCTGAGCCGCGCCGGCGGATATCGCAATTTCCAGCATTTCCGTTCGACGGTCCGGACCGCCGATATGCTCGAGAAGTGGAACCTTGACGGGGAGGCGGCTCCGGCAGCCGATGAAGCGCGGGTGAAGAAGACCCTCCGGGTGTTCGATCAGGAGGGCCGGATCGTCCGCTGGCCGGGCAAGCGGTCGCAGCAGGAACTCTGCCTGTGGTTCCTGTGGTCGCGGGTTCCGGCAGATGAGACCTTCACCGAGCGTGGGATCAGCGATTTCCTCGGTGACCTTCATCTCTTCGGCGACAGCGCGCTGCTGCGTCGCGATCTCGTGGATCTTGGCCTGATGCGCCGGAACCGGGACGGCAGCGACTATCGCAAGATGGAGAAGCAGCCGCCGCCGGAACTCGGCCCGCTGCTTCGGCTGCTCGGAGATGCAAGGAAGAAGGCCGCCTGATGGTGGCCTTCTAGGCCCCTTGGCGACGTCAGAGCAACAGCCGGAACCGCGCGAAGCCGTCGGCGCCGTCGCCGGCTTCCTCGATCTTCGCTCCCTCGACCTCGGATGCGAAATCGCGGCCCTTGGGCCCGGTCTCGAAGATCGCGGTCGTGTCCGGCATCGGCTTGAACGACCAGTTCGCGTCCGCCGACGGGTTGATCGTGCCCTGCTCGACGATGTAGCGCACGATCACGTCGCGATTGGTGTCCGGCGCGACGAAGATCACCTTGTCGCCGGCGATCTCCGGGAACTTGCCGCCGCCCCCGGCGCGGTAGTTGTTGGTGGCGACGACGAACTTCTGAGCCGGATCTATCGGCTTGCCTTCGAACTGCAGGTCGACGATCCGGTGCGCGTTCGGGCTGACGAGTTCCCCATCCTTGTCGAACCGCGCCGGCTGCGACAGGTCGATCCGGTAGGTCACACCGTCGATGACGTCGTAGTTGTAGGACGGGAAGCCGGTGTTGATCAGGGGCGCGTCCTTTGACCCGGGCTCGATCTGGTTGAACATGCCGGCCGACATTTCCAGCCAGTTCTTCACCTGCTCGCCGGTGATCAGCACGGCCTGCACGGTGTTCGGGTAGAGATAGAGATCGGCGACGTTCTTGATGGCGATGTCGCCCGTGGGCACGTCCGTGTAATATTCGGCGCCGCCGCGTCCGCCGGCCTTGAAAGGTGCTGCGGCGGAGAGAACGGGGTAGTCCTTGTACTCGCCGTCCTTCAGCATGTCCCTGATGTACCAGGTCTGGGCATTCGAGACGATCTGCACCGACGGATCGTCGGCAACGAGCGCGAAGTAGGAATAGAGCGGCGCAGACGTCTTGCCGACAGGGCGGCGGACGTAAGCGAGCGTCGCCTCGTGCTCCTCCTTCACCGCCGCCGTCACCTCGGACTTGTCCTTGACGTCCGCAACCACCTTGCGGTCGGCGTCGCGATGGTAGATCGGACGTGCCTCGCTGGTGAAATCGACGATCTTCCAGCTGCTGCCGTCCTTTTCGAGCAGCAGGTCGATAAGGCCCATATGCGAGCCCCAGAATCCGGCCATGACGGCGGGCTTGCCCATCAGCGTGCCCTTCGCCGCGTCCGCGCCCGCAATGCCCTCGAAATCCTTGGGGCCCGGGAAGACGAGATGCTGATGGCCGGTGAAGACCGCGTCTATGCCTTCGATGCCGGCAAGATAGAGGGAGGCGTTTTCCATGCGCTCGCTCATACCGGAACCGTCAATGCCGGAGTGGGAGAGGGCGATGACGATATCGGCACCTTCCTCCTTCATGACCGGTACCCAGGCTTTCGCCGCATCGACGATATCCCGCGTCTGCGCCTTGCCTTCCAGGTGCTTGGCATCCCAGACCATGATCTGCGGCGGCACGAAGCCGATGAAGCCGACCTTGACCGGACTTTCCGCGCCCGAACCGTCGCGGATCTGCTTCTCGATGATCACGTAAGGCTTGAAGAAAAGCTCATCCTGTTTGGGATCGGACGCCAGCATGCCCTTGGCAAGATTCGCACAAACATAAGGGAAGCCCGCGCCGGCCAGCACTTTGAACATGAAGTCGAGGCCGTAGTTGAACTCGTGGTTGCCGAGCGTTCCGGCATCGTAGCCGAGCACGTTCATCGCCGTCACTACGGGATGCCGGTCGCCCTCCTTCATGCCTCGCTCGTAGGCGATGTAGTCTCCCATCGGGTTTCCCTGCAGGAAATCTCCGTTGTCGATCAGCATCGAATTGCCGGCTTCGGCGCGGATGGAATCGATGATGGAGGCCGTGCGGGCGAGGCCCATCGTATCGTTCGGCTTGTCGCCATAATAGTCGTAGGGGAGGACGTGGACATGGATATCGGTCGTTTCCATGATCCTGAGATGCGCCTGGTTCGCCTGTGCGCGCGCCGCGAACGGATGCAGCACCACGAGCGCGGAACCGGCCGCCAGGCCGCCGAGCAGCGAGCGGCGGGTGATGGGATGAAGAGCGATGGGCGACATGGACGGCTCCGTGTGGATCGATTTCGCCACCGGAGATTAGGCCCAATTGCACGGAAGTACATTGCGAAAATAATCGCGGCGCCACACCTTTATACAATCAAAAGGAGTTGTTGAAATAAAATACAATTTTAAGTAATGATGCTCTGGCGATTTTTGGAGGCGCGCCATGTGGAGGATTATGCTGGTAGGCGGATTGGGCGGGATTTTGCCAAGCCTGCTCGACAAGGCGGAGGCGTGGAACAGCGGCGAGATCCACAAGTGGCTGGAGAGCGCGCCGGTCCTTTGGATCGCGCTTCTGGTCGCCTGCGCGCCAACCGTGCTCTATTTCGTTATCGGGGCGGTAGTGGCCGCGGTCTACGAGAAGCAGGACTTGCAGAAGACCTTGCTGCTCGGTCTTGGAGCGCCCGCGTTCATCGCTGCAGCCGTCGGCACTGCCGACAAGGAGCCGCAGAACCCGCTCGTTGCGCAGTCGGCCCTCTTCGGCTTCGTCGGTGCCGCTCATGCCCAAGCGAGCGTCGCCGATACGAATGTCCAACTGAACGTCGAAGGGCTGGTGCGGAACGATGTCTGCGTCACCTGCGTCGTCACGTTTCTCGGGGAGGATGGCAGGCCCATTTCGACAAGCCCGCTGGTTTCCGCCAATCCGACGTCCACGATCGTGGTGCCGGGGGGAACGGAGAGCCTCTATTTCACAGGCCCCAGCGCCAATCCGGCGGAGCTTAACCTCGGCCAGGTCAAGGCGGAGGCGCCTGGAGATGTCGTATTGGATGTCGGGGTGAACCGAAGCTATTGGAACGACTTTGCACGCTCTCTGGGTGCAAAAAACGTGGAGCCGTTCGACTTCAAGGTGACGGTGGAAGGGCAGTGACGGCTGCTTTCTATCGCCTCAGCACCGGACCTGCATCCTTGTGAAAGAACCGGAAGTAGGACGAGACCTGCGCAAGCGCATTGGAATTCAGGTGAAGCTCAATTCCGATGCGGCTGCCGCGGCACCACCGGACGGTGCCTTCGATGAAGCCGAGTTCCGTGCTCTCGATCTTCACCTTCGAGCCGCTGGCGGCACTGAACGCCTCCTGTAGCTCCAGCGCTATACCCGTCGCGGAAAGGTCCACGACCCGGCCTTTGGCCGACTGATTGAAGTATTTGACCGTTCCGTAGATGCGGGTCCTGGTGCGCTCCGCGCCACGGTTCTGCATGCCGAGACTGTTGCTGGTCATGGCTTACTCCCCAATCCTCCGATCCCGCTATTTATCTGAACTTTGTTGAGAACCGCTTACAGGGATCGTTCAAAAGCACTGCAATGGCCGGTCACA
>DASUPM010000228.1:0-9708 GCA_036281095.1 Pseudorhizobium sp. | reverse complement strand
CGATCGCCTTCGACAAGACGGGGACGCTCACGGAAGGCAAGCCGAAAGTGACCGACGTTATTCCGTTCGGCCGAACGGTCGACGAGGTCCTGCGGTATGCAGCCGCGCTCGAAATGGGATCGAGCCACCCGCTCGCCGTGGCGGTGCTCGACAGGGCCGACGAGGACGGGATCGATGCTCCGGCAGCCACCGACGCCAAGGCCCTCGGCGGAAAGGGCGTGACCGCAGTGATCGACGGGGTCGAGGTGTTCTTCGGCTCGCCGAGGGCCGCCGCCGAACGTGTTTCGATGCCGATGGCGCATTCGAAGACGATTACCTCCCTCAACGACGAAGGGAAGACCGTCTCCGTTCTCGTCATCGGAAACGTCCTTGCAGGTGCGATCGCCATGAGAGACGAGCCGCGGGCCGACGCAGTAGCCGGGCTGAAGACGCTGACGGATGCGGGCATCAAGATCATCATGCTGACAGGCGACAACAAGCGGACAGCCACCGCCATCGGAGCTCAGCTCGGCATCGAGGTCCGCGCTGAACTGATGCCCGAAGACAAGCAGCGGATAGTCGGCGAGCTCAAGCGAGAAGGGTTCGTGGTCGGCAAGATCGGCGACGGTATCAACGACGCTCCGGCCCTTGCCGCCGCCGACGTCGGGATCGCCATGGGCGGCGGAACCGACGTAGCGCTGGAGACTGCGGATGCAGCGGTTCTGCATGGGCGGGTGGGCGACGTCGGCCTCATGGTCGATCTCTCGAAGCGCACGATGCGCAACATCTACCAGAACATCACCATCGCGCTCGGCCTCAAGGCTGTTTTTCTGGTCACGACGGTCATCGGGATTACCGGACTGTGGCCGGCCATCCTTGCCGATACCGGAGCAACCGTTCTGGTGACCATGAACGCGCTGCGCCTGCTGCGTCCGATCAGATAGCGATGGTCCGGGAAGATCTACGGGATGGCGCTCTTGTCTTGTTGCCGCCATCGATCGAGCATACGGAGTAGAAATCATGAAGCACAGTATCATCAAGACGTTCGTACTTGCAGCGGTCGTCACCGCGGCAGCCCTTCCAGGCATCTCCGCGGCCCACGACTTCCAGGTGGGGGACCTCGAGCTCAAGCACCCGTGGTCCGCCAAGGCGCCTCCGGTCGCACCGGTTCTTGGAGGATATCTCACCATCGTCAACACAGGCAGCGAGCCCGATCGACTTGTCGGCGGCAGCACGCCTGTCGCCGGACGGCTGGAACTGCATGAATCCTCGCTCGTAGACGGCGTCGCCCGCATGCGTCCGGCGAAGGGCGGCATCGAAATCCCCGCAGGAGAATCCTTGAACCTGCAGCCGGGCGGCGCCCATATCATGCTCGTGAACCCGAAGCAGCGTCCAGCCGAGGGCGAGAAGTTCAAGGCGACCCTGCAGTTCGATAAGGCAGGCCAGGTCGAGGTGGAATTCGTCGTCTCCAGGCCAAGGAGTCGACCCCGGCTCCCGCCGAGGATCACACGGGACATTCGAAGCCCTGAGATGGCAGGTGACCAAGACCCGAAGCCCTTGAAACTGAAGCAGCCAGCTCATATCTAGGGTTCACCACCCGTCATAGATGACTGCCTGCAGCGCCGCTCTCGGCCGCGCGTTTGCAGTTGTCCGGGTCCACGAAGGCGCTCTCCGGAAACGGGTCGAGCGCCTTCGTTATTTCTTCGATCTTCAGCCCGGCTGGCGCCCCCGGACCGCCGAGAAGAACTAGCTGCCCGACCAGAAGCGTCCCGTATCGAATTTCGGCTCATCAGGCATGGGGACCGGTGCGTCGTTCGAAGGAACGCCGGCCTCGGTCGCGCCGGACTGGAAGAGGAACGCCGGCGCTCTCATGCCCGTCGAGCTGCCAGGAGGCGAAAGCGCCCAAGAGATGATCGCTTCCTCGGAGTCGAATTCGTCTTCGTCATCCGTCTCCGACCGAAGGAACCCGAGCGTGTCGGTCGACGGCTGCCGCAGGTTCGAGAGCGGCATCTCTCCGCCGAGAGTGACGGCAGCTAGAGCCGTGACCGGTCCCAGAGACGCCGTCTCCACGGGAGCCGCCTCCGCGATGGCGGCAGGCCGAAGCATGGGGAGGGGGACGGCAAAGGAGGCAAGGTCTACGTAGCTTGGGTTGGGTTCGTCAAGATCCTGGACGAGCGCTCCTCCCTGTAGGTCCAGAGCCTCCTGTGCGCGGCTTTTCGGCGTCGGCAGCATTGCGGTGAGAAGGCTGCTTCCGGCGCTGGACGAGCGTCTTCCGCCAGCGGTGCTGGCGATCTCGATCGACTTCGAACCGACGCGCCGCTTGTAGTCCGCGACCGCCTGCTGGTAACCAGGCAGGGGCTTGCCGTTGGATGGAAGATGCATCGTCTTGCCGTCCGGGAAGATGGTTGCGAGCTCCTGGCGGGACATGCGGGGCCATGCGCGGACGTTCCCGACGTCGAGGTGGACGAAGGGCGATCCGGATGTGGGATAGTAGCCGACGCCGCCGACCTGCGCCTGCATCGCCAGCGCCCGGAGCTTGGAGAGCTTGACGCCAGGAATGTAGAAGTCCATCGCCTTGCCGAGCGTGTGCTGACTGTTCTTGGCGACGCCGGAGCTTCGCGAGCGGCCGCGGAGCATCTTGTTCGTGCCGGGCGAACGGTAGGCGGAAACGATATGGATGTAGTCCTTGGCGCCGCTCCGGCCGTAGATCTCCCAGACGAGATCGAGGAGGCGGGGATCCATGCGCGCCGGCTCGTTCTTTCGCCAGTCCCGGAGGAAGCGATTTACCTGCGCAAGGCCCTTCTGGTCAAACCGGCCGTCGCGCTTGTAGGTGATGGTCGCCCGTTCGCCAGTGTGCGTGAAGAAGAGCTTCAGCGCACGTTCCTCCGCGGCTGCGGCGCCCGGCGAACCGAAGATCGCCATCGCAGTCAGAGCTGCAGTGCAGGTTCTTCCCGCGACGCTTCGAAAAGCCGTCGCTACGACACGGCCGACGATACCCTTCCAGTACTCGCTCACCGCACACTCCTACACGCTACAACGGATCGCGGTCGGATCCGGAAGCCCTAGTAGAAGCGAGTATGGTCAATAAAATCCTAATGGGCCGAAGTCTTGCCGCTTCGGAGTTCGATAGTGTGGCTCGTCGACTTAATCGTGATCCGTCTCGCAAAGGTCATGGTTGGCCAGCGCCCTGATAACGTAGCAGTCGCGCACATGGTTGGAGTGGCAATGGGTCGAAATCCGTTCGAGCTCCGCCTCCAGCTTCTTCAGCTTCGCGATCTTCTGGCGTACCGTCGCAAGCTGCTCCGCCGCGATACGATCGGCTTCCGCGCATGGCTTCTCGGGATGCTGGCTGAGGTCGATGAGCTCACGGATCGCCTCTATCGTCAGGCCAAGTTCCCGCGCATGCTTGATGAATGAAAGCCGGTCGCGCTCACTCCTGGAGTAACGGCGCTGGTTGCCCTCGGAACGTTCTGCATGCGAAAGCAGACCCATCTGCTCGTAGTAGCGGATGGTAGGCACCTTCACGCCGGTTGTCTTTGCCATGTCGCCGATCGTCAGCATTTGGATCCTCTCGGTCGTTGCAGTTCATCCCAGCGCGACCACCCGCCATCGTGAAGTCAACATTCCCTGTAACAGCTCGGCATGCGGGGGTGACACGGGTTACTTTTCCTCTTGCAGCTAAAGCCGCTAGAGGTTTTAGGATGGCACAGTTTCGACGATCCGTCATGTTCTGCGGTGGTCTTCGAGCGACATGAGAGGGACCTTGGTCCCGAAAAGCAGCACGAGCTCACCGACCAACGTCAGAGGAATGCACTTGATCGCGACCGTCCGAAGCAGGAACACTTCCCTTCAGCATGCGATACGTCGTTTCGCCGGCATGGCGGCCGTGGGACTGCTGCTGTCGAGTTGCGTTGCAGCCGATATGGCCTTGGACGGGGCCGCCAAGGCTCCGCCGCAGATCCCGAGCAAGATTATCGCGGAAATGTCGACGAAGGGCATGAAGGCCGGGAGCCCAGTCCTTGTAAGGATCTTCAAGCAGGAAAGCGAACTTGAAGTCTGGAAGATGGACGGGTCAGGGCGCTACGCGCTGCTCAAGACCTATCCGATGTGCAGGTGGTCAGGGAAGCTTGGTCCGAAGACAAAAAACGGGGACCGTCAGGCTCCGGAAGGCTTCTACCATGTGACGGCGGGCATGCTGAACCCGAAGTCTCAGTACTACGTGTCGTTCAATCTCGGCTATCCCAATCGGCTCGAATCCGCTCTCGGCTATACGGGTGACGCGCTTATGGTTCATGGCGCATGTTCTTCCGCAGGATGCTACGCTCTCACTGACCAGGGCGTCGGCGAGATTTACGCGATCGTCTCAAAGGCGCTCTCCTCCGGTCAGAACCACTTCCAGGTTCAGGCCTATCCGTTCCGCATGACGGCCGAAAACATGGCTCTTCATAGGGGTGACGAGAACCTGCCGTTCTGGCGCACGCTCAAAGAGGGCTACGACGCCTTCGAACTTACGAGGCAGCAGCCGAAGGTCTCGGCCTGCGGTCGGCGTTACGTGTTCAATACAGCCTTCGAAGGTGGCGAACCACGCGACCCACTGGCAGCCTGTCCAATCCCGGTCACGCAGCCGGATCCGCAGTTCATTGCGAAGATCGAAGCGGAGAAGCAGAAGGTTGACGCCGCCTTGGCCGAGAGCAAGGCGTCTCCCGTCACCGCCTATGTCGACGGGGGAATGCATCCCAGCTTCCGCACCCTTCTGAAGAAGAACGGCCCCGAGAAGCTGGCGGCCACCATCTCCGGCATCAAATATCCCGTCAGCCGGCCGGAGGCGGCACTTGCCGATCCATTCCAGGGTGCGAGGAAGAGGGCGGGAGCCGGTAGCATCTCCGACCAGGCGTCCGGAGACTGACGTGACGAACGATCAACGTCGGGAGCTGCGTGAAGGCTGCAACCCTTGCGGCGAGGATGCAAGACCTCACTCCGGCGGGCTCTAGGCATGTCGATCGACGTCAGCGACAGCCGCAGTGGAACCCGTCGGACGGAGGTCCTCGTCATTGGCGCAGGACAGGCGGGGCTTGCCGCCGCGAACGAACTAAAGAAGGCGGGGGTCGACTACCTCATGGTGGACGCCGGCGCCGCGGTCGGCGATAGCTGGCGGCAGCGTTACGAAACACTGACGCTTCACGCCGCGGAGCATCAGCAGCCTCCCTGGGCTGCCCCTTCCAGGCGATACGGAGGGATATGCTACCAAAGACGAGTTCGCGGCGTATCTCGCCCGGTATGCGAAGGTAGGCGGCCACCGTATCGAGACCGGGACGCGGATTTCAGCTCTCCGTCGGGAACACGGCGTATTCGAAGCCGTGTCCAGCGACGGCAGGATCTATGCTGCCCCGGCGGTCATCGTGGCCACCGGGCCGTTCTCGGTCCCGCGCGTGCCGGCTATGGCAAATGAATTCCCGGACGGCATCCAGCAGATACACGTCTCACACTTCCGGAACGCCGAGTCGGTTGCCCAAGGAACCGTCCTGGTCGTAGGAGACGGAGCAAGCGGAAGGGATGCCGCTCTGGCCCTTGCTGCCAGCCATCGCGTGCTTCTTGCAAGCGGACGAACCCGCAAGCTCTTTCCTGAACGAATCCTGGGGCGGAGCACCTGGTGGTGGCTTAAGCTCCTCGGACTGCTGGGCGCAAAGCCGGACAGCCTCATCGGGAGACGGATGCGCCGGATCGATCCGTTCCCCAACCGAGGCAACGACGACGCCGCACTGGTCCGAAAGGGCGTCGTGTTGAAGCCGTGGCTGGTTTCCGCCGACGGCTGGCATGCCGTCTTCGCGGACGGGTCGCGCGAAGCGCCGCGTGCCGTCGTCTGGGCGACTGGCTACCGGGACGACTTCGACTGGATAAAGGTCGAAGGCGCCTCCGACCAGGAAGGACGGCTCCTGCATCAGGAAGGTGTCTCTTCGGTTGCCGGTCTCTACTTCGTAGGCAGGCCCTGGCAGAGGAACAGAGCTTCCGCCCTCATCGCCGGGGCTGGCGACGACGCCTCGTTCGTCGTTGAAAGACTTCGCAGTCGGATCAAAACGGACAACTCCTCCCCCAAAGGCATCTGAGGGATCGCGCTGCGTTCGCATCGGAAGCGGGAGGCGTTCGGATACGTCCGCTAATGTGCGTCCTCCGCCGAAGTGGCAGATCTCACTTCGTGCCCGATCACATTGGCCTCTTCGTCGCACCGTTCGTCGGGCGTCTCGATGTCGATCGTGCTGTGACCGATCCCGTGTCTCTCCTTCAACAGGGACCGGGCGCGCCTCTTTACTCGGGACCATTCGCGGATCGACGGGCTGTCGACTACCAGGTGAGCCTCCAGCGCATTGTGGCCTTCGTCGAGCGCCCAGACGTGGACATGGTGAACATCTGCGACGCCTTCGACCGAGCGAAGATCTTCGACCACACGATCGACGTCCACGTCCTCCGGCGTCCCCAGCATCAGAACCCTTATAGAGCTTCCGATCTCCGAGAACGCCTCCCACAGGATGTAGCCTGCGATCAGAAGCGTGATGGCGGGATCTATCCAGGTCCATTCGTAGAGAAGGATGAGCGTGCCTGCGATGATGACGCCCACCGATCCAAGGGCGTCGGCCACGTTGTGCAGGAACGCCGCCCGGATGTTCATGCTGCTCTTTGACATGGCGTAGGTGAGCATGGCGGTGACGATGTCGATGACAAGCGCAATCCCCGCAACGACGACGACCGTCCACCCCTCGATCGGCACCGGCTGAATGAAGCGCATGACTGCTTCGTACAGCAGGTACAGGCCTACAATGATGAGCGTCGTGTAGTTGATGAGGGCGGCTACGATCTCGGCTCGCACGTAGCCGAACGTCATCGAGGTATCCGCTGGGCGCCGTGCGATCCTGCGCGCGCCGTATGCGATGACGAGCGATGCCGCGTCGCTGAAGTTGTGCAGCGCGTCGGCTATGAGCGAAAGGCTGCCGGAGAAGATGCCGCCGACGATCTGCGCGAAGGTCAGAAGGACATTGACGAAGATCGCCCAGCCTATGCGTCTGTCGCCACCCGCGGTCTCATGATGGTGATGACGGCTCATGTCGTTCCTCGCTTGCTGTCGCGCGGAGCCTGGTTCTTCAGGAACCCGCCTCGGCGGCCTCCAGTTCCGATGCCACCAGGCTGTAGAGGCCCTCTGGGCTGAACTCCGTGAGTGGCTTCCCGTTCACGAAGAAGGTCGGGGTCTGTCGGACGTCGTTCGCTTTCATGTCCGCCACGTCTTGCTCCAGGATGCTGTCCACCGACGAGGAGACCGCGTCTTGACGGGCTCTCTCCTCGTCCAGGCCCGCGGCGGCTGCGATCTGCCACGCCTTCTCGAGGTCCGGCGACCCATGAACGGCCCATGCCGGCTGCTGTGCCAGAAGCGCCTCCAGGACGCGTTCGAATAGGTTCTGCTTCCGGGCTGCCTCAAGAATTCTGACGGCTTCGTCGCTTCCTTCATGCAGCGGCGTATACCGGAGCACCAGGCGCACGTAGTCCCCAGTCTGCCCCATCATCTGCTTCACGAGAGGATAGAAGGCGCGGCAGGCTTCACAGGACGGATCGAAAAATTCCACGATCGTCACCGGCGCCGCGGCGGGACCTATCACTGGCGAATGCATTCTGACGAGCGAGTCGGACGCGGGTGGCGCGACTGGTGTGGCTTCGTCACGCTTACCGCCATAGAGGGTGGCGCCGCCGGCGAAGACTGCAACGGCCGCGAATGCGGTGGACAGGACGAGGGTTCGTCTCTTCATGAGAATGTTCTCCGGCGCACGATGAATAGGAACGCGATGATGATGGTGAACGCGGCAAGCGACAGCAGCGGCAGTGGGACCGATCCGAAGATCGTCATGCCGTCCCCCGAGCAAGAAGGACCCTCGCCGCAAGGCTTGATCGCCTTGGGTATGACTTCGAAATACAGGAGGTTGTGAAGGCCAGCCACGAGCCATCCAAGCCCGGCGAGGGGAAGCGCGTAGAGCCACGCCCCGGCGTCGGAACGCAGCAACGCAATCCCGAGCACGGGGACCAACGGGAACATGAAGACGCGCTGGTGCCAGCAAAGGTCGCATGGGAGCTGACCCAACACCTCTCCGATGAAGAGCGCTCCGAAAGTGGCAACGAGAGCTACAATCCATGCCTGAAACATCGGCGCCCACGCTGCGTTGGCTGCTTGTTCGACTCTGCCCATAGGTGTCCCTGCTTCAACTCGTACTATTGTGAAACCTCAAGCTGCTAGAGGGTCAAGCCGTGTCTGACAGGAGAACCTTCTGTCCCGCGCTCGGAAGGCTGCGGCACTTCGGCGACGCCGGCTCGTCAGTTGAAGTCGCCTGTCGTGCCCGTCTGCAAGACGATCTCCGGATCGCCTTCCTCTCCGACGATCGGGTCCCCTGTTCGTTTCCAGACGAGGACCCCGGCGTGTCGACGGGCGAGTTCCTTTGCCTCTTCGCAGGCGGCTTCCTCAGTAGAGGCGAGACGGGGTTTGAAAGCGGGGACGGGCTGCTGCCGGTCATCGAGGTCGAAGGCGACAAGAAAGATGCTGGTGAACGTTCCGGGCACGGGAAATACTCAGTCCGAACCCGGCTTCGGGCGTTCGGACTGAGTCCCCAAGTTTTCCTTATCGTGCTTGAAGTCGCCTTTCATCAGTTTGGACCTGACGCGCGCGATCTGCTCGTCGGTCACCTCTATGGGCGAGCCGGTGTCATCGGGAACGCCGGGACCGCTCTGGGCGATTGTAGCGTCCTTAGCACGGTCGTTGAGGCCGTCTGTGTGCTTGGTCATGTCAGGTTCTCCTTCCTGAGAGGGAGAACAAAGTCAGGCGGATTTTGTGCCAAGGCATGCCGCGTAAGCGATGCAGCATCGAGAAGCAGACTAGATAGCCTTCTGTATCAGCGGGATCATCCGATCGTTGACAGCGTCGAATTCATCGGCCTGCAGCACGGACAGCTTCTCTGTGAACTCGATCACCATCCCGTTGCCAGGATCGATTCCGTGTAGACCTACCGACCCGAGGATCGTCTGACCGCCGTCGGGAATGTTCTCCACGATGAGCTTTATCATCGCGGCAACGTTCACCTCGTCCTGATCCTGCTGATTGGGGCTATCGATGATCATCGGTGCCGTGAACGAGTTCCCGTACTCGTTGATCGTATGCAGAAGCGCGAGATCATACGCGAGGACGGCCCGAGGCTGGTCGCTTCCCGTTTCCACGATGCGGCCGTTGATCTTGGTCAGCGCGTCATGATCGTAATTCAGGACATCGAGTTCGCGCAGGAAGCCACCGATCTTCTTGGCATGGTAGTTTTCGATGGCCTCGCGCCGGGCCGGATCCTTAAGCGCCTTTTGCTCTTTTGCGATGTCGCTCGAGCGTCCGGCAAGCCTTCCTGTCTTTTCGTCGAGTTCGTCGATCTGGCTCTGGAAGAGTTCACTCGCAGCGCGTTGGCCTTCGCTTTTGATGACGTCGCCGAGGGACACTTCTCCCTGCTTTTCAGCTAGGGCCGCCTGAACTTCCTCGATCAGACGATCCGCGCTCCTGATTTCCACCTCAAGCTTGCGGACGTCACCCGCCATCTCTCGCAGGGCCTGGTTGGTGGCCGAAATGAATTCGATGCAAGCTTCGCGGTCGTCAAGGATGCCGTATCGCCGGGCGAAGTCGTTCTCATGCCGAGTGTTGCAGACGGGGCAGAATACTTCCGG
>DASUPM010000227.1:0-8410 GCA_036281095.1 Pseudorhizobium sp. | reverse complement strand
CAGCACCTGATGACCCGACGCGTTTTTCAGGCTCGTCACCCATTCCTCGAACAGAGAAGAGGTAACGATCTTGCGCATTCCGTCATAACCGGATGCGAGGTAGGGCGCGCCCAGGACGCCGAACTCCTTCTGGAAAACGGCAAGTCGCCCGCCATCGACGACCACGGCCACCGGCGCTCCGGCACGCGCCTGCTCCAACACATCCTCATCAGGGCCCAATTGCGAATTTGGGAAGAGCTTGACTTCGATTGCTCCGTTCGTGCGCTCCGCAACGGAATCGCGGAAGCTTTCGAGCCCCTTGTACAGCGGATCGTCGGTGGTAAGTGCAGTATTGATGCTAAGAGTGTAGTCGGCGGACAGCGCGGGCGAAGCAAATGCCAGTGCAGCCGTTGCGAAGAGCGTGGTGATGGAAACGAGTTTCATGATCTTCCCTCCCTTAAATGAAGCAGGCCCTCCAGCCTCTATGCAAGACTAGTATGGTAGTATACAGAAAGTCAACATGTCCGAGTTCAAGCTGACGACATTGCCGAACCACGCATCCCTTGCGCGCCAAACCAGCGTGGGCGGGCGGGTCTATGATGTTCTTCGATCCGCCATCGTCCAATTGCAGCTACGTCCCGGGCATAGTCTGTCCGAGGCCGAGATCGCCAGTCAGCTCGGGGTTTCGCGCCAGCCGGTGCGTGAAGCCTTCATCAAGCTGAGCGAGGCGGGTCTGGTCGAAATCCGTCCGCAACGCGGGACTTTCGTTCGGCTGATTTCCAAGCGCGAAGTGGAAAATGCGCAGTTTCTGAGGGAAGCAATCGAAGTTGCCATCGTGAGGAAGGCGGCTTCGCAGGGAGATGGGAAAGGGATCGAAAACCTCCGTGCTCTCATCGAGCAGCAACGCATTGCCACGGCAAGAGGAGATCACTCCGGATTCCTGCGCCTGGACGAGCAGTTCCACCAAGCTGTTGCCGCAAGCGTCGGATGCGAGGATGCCTGGCGCGTATTGGACACGCTCAAGGCACAGATGGACCGCGTTCGCTATCTGTCTTTGCCGCAGGCAACGCCGCTGGAGGTCCTTATCGACCAGCATGTCCGTATCGTCGATGCGATCGAAGAGGGGTCGCCTGCCGATGCGGAAGAGGCGATGCACGCGCATCTTCGGGAGATCTTGAAATCGCTGCCGATGCTGGCGGAAACGAAGTCAGCATTTTTTGCGGAATAGGGTTCTGGGCGGCAACCAAGTCGGCTGGCGGTTGTCCCTAACGCTGTGTCAGGGAACCCACTTCTTGAGACGTTGAAGCGTCCGGAACACCCGTTGCGAGTTACATTGTGCGATCGGCCTGCGATGAGCGATCAGCTCCGCCCGTATGGTCTCAATCCAGAGGCTTGTAGGCGATGACGTCCATCTCGACCTTGACGTCGACCATCATCGGGGACTCGACGGTAGAACGCGCGGGCGGGTGATCGATGAAATGCTTCTGGAAGACCGCGTTGAAGCTGGAGAAGTCGCGTGCGTCGTCAAGCCAGACATTGACCTTGACCACGTCCTCGAGCGTGCAAGCGGCAAGCGCCAGAACGGCCTTGATGTTGGCGATCACCTGTTCGGTCTGCGCGACGATGTTGCCGACGATGACCTCGCCGTCGACCGTTGGAACCTGGCCGGATACATAGACGAAATCGCCGGCACGCACGGCCTTGGCGAAGGGGCGGCGCTGGCCGCCGGCCTGGTTGTCGGCCACGTCGTAGCGGATAAGTTTCTTGCTGCTCATGGAATCGGCTTTCTGGTTGGATGTGAGGCCGGGATGCCGGTGTCGCTTACGACATGTCCTGTACGAAGTGACCGGGCGAAACTTCCCGGTACGTGCGCTTCGGCACGACGTAGTCGAAGGGGCGGACCGGGCTCTTGATCTCCTCGGAGAGTGGCGATGGCGTCTGCCCGCGGCGCCCCGGATCCGGGATCGGCACGGCCGAGATCAGCCGCTGCGTATAGGGATGCTGCGGGTTGTCGAAGATCGCCACACGCGGACCGATCTCGACGATTTCGCCGAGGAACATCACTGCCACCCGGTGGCTCATCCGTTCCACGACGGCCATGTCGTGGGAGATGAAGAGGTAGGCAAGGCCATGCTCTTGCTGCAGGTCGAGAAGCAGGTTGGAAACCTGCGCCTTGACCGAGACGTCGAGCGCCGAAACGGCTTCATCGGCGACGATGAATTTCGGTTCGAGCGCGAGCGCGCGCGCAATCGAGATGCGCTGGCGCTGGCCGCCGGAGAACTCGTGCGGATGGCGATCGGCCATGTTTGCCGATAGCCCGACCTGTTCCAGAAGTTCGGCGACGCGCGCCTTGGCATCCCGCCGCCCCATCAGGCCGTGGGCGAGGATCGGCTCCGCGATTGCAGATCCCACCGTGATGCGTGGATTGAGCGAAGCGAACGGGTCCTGGAAGATCATCTGCGAGGTTCGTCGCATGTCACGGAGCGCGCGCGAGCCGGCCTTCGTCACGTCCTGCCCATCGATCATGATCGAACCGGCGGTTGGTGTGAGCAGCCGGATGATGGCCCGGCCTGTCGTCGACTTGCCGCAGCCGGATTCGCCTACCAGCGAGAGTGTCTCGCCCGGCCGTAGATCGAACGAAACGTCCTCCACCGCATGAACGCGACCGTTCGGGAGGTCGAAACGCATCGCCAGATTGTCGACCTTGAGGATTGGTTCGACCGTCTGCGCGACCGGCTTCATCTCGCTTCCGTCGGCTGCTTCGCCGGTCGCCGGATCGACTTCCGGAAAACGTTTCGGGGCGGCGGCCGCACCCATGGTGCCGAGGCGTGGAATGGAAGCGAGCAGCGATTTCGTATAGACGGCCTTGGGGCTTTCGAAAATTTCGGATGTCGGACCGGTTTCGATCATGTCGCCGCGGAACATTACCATTGTGCGGTCGGCAATCTCGGCGACGACGCCCATGTCGTGGGTGATGAACAGCACGCCCATATTCTCCTCCCTCTGCAGTTCGCGCAGCAGATGGAGGATTTCGGCCTGGATCGTGACGTCGAGCGCCGTGGTGGGTTCGTCGGCGATCAGCAGTTTCGGGCGACAGGCGAGCGCCATGGCGATCATCACGCGCTGCCGCATGCCGCCGGAGAACTTGTGCGGATATTCGTGCAACCTGGACTTGGCCGCCGGAATGCGAACGCGGTCCATTAGGCGCAGCGTTTCGGCCTCCGCTTCCTTCCACGACATGCCGCGATGCAGAACCAGAGCTTCTGCGATCTGGTTGCCGATGGTGAAGACCGGGTTGAGCGAGGTCATCGGCTCCTGGAAGATCATGCCGATCGAGCCGCCGCGGACCGACCGCATCTCCCTTTCGCTTGCCTTCAGGAGGTCGCGTCCGTCGAGCAGGATCCGGCCTTCGACGCGCGACCGTCCGGCCGGCAGAAGCCTCATGGTCGACAGCGCCGTGACGCTCTTGCCGGAGCCGGATTCGCCGACGATGGCGACCGTCTCCCCTGCATCGACATGCAGGCTGATATTGCGGATGACGGCCTTCCAGCCTTCGGGTGACTTGAACGAGGTCGTCAGGTCCTCGACGACAAGCACTGGCTGAGCAGTGGTCGTGGCATCGGTCATGATCAGCTTTCCTTGGCCAGTCGTGGATCGACGAAATCGCGCAGGCCGTCTCCCAGCAGTTGCAGGGAAAGAACCGAAAACACGATGGCGAGGCCCGGAAACACCATCAGCCACGGGGCATTGTTCATGTATTCGCGGCCGGACGCCAACATCGTGCCCCAGGTCGGCATGTCTGTGGAAACGCCGACCCCGAGGAAGGAAAGGCTTGCCTCCGCCAGCATTGCCGAGGCGAAGACGAAGGTTGCCTGAACCAGGATCGGCGAGGCGAGGTTGAGCAGGACGTGACGGGTGAGGATCTGCCAGGTGGGCAGGCCCATGGCGACCGCCGCCTCGATGTAGGGAAGTTCGCGCAGAACCAGTGTCGAACCACGGACGATACGGGCAAGACGTGGCGCATAGGTTATGCCGAGTGCCAGAATGACGGTCGACAGGGAGGGGCCGAGGGCAGCGACTAGCGCGATGGCGAGCAGAATGTCCGGGAATGACATCATCGCATCGAGCAGGCGCGAGATCGGCGCGTCGAGGCTGCGGAAGAAACCGGCGGCAACCCCGAGGATGACCCCGAGCACCGTGGAAATGACGACGACCCCGAGGCTGACGAGCAGCGAAATTCGCCCGGCAAAGATCGCGCGGGAAAAGATGTCGCGGCCGAATTCGTCGGTGCCGAAGAAGTTCACCATCGACGGCGGCTTCAGCTTGTTGACGATCGAGAGCTTGTTCGGCGCATAGGGCGCGACCCACGGCGCAAGAAGTGCGGCCAGCACGACCAATACAAGGATGATTGCGCCGAACAGGATCGCACGGTTGCCGAACAGGCGGCGAAGGCCTGACGCGAACGGCATGGAAACGGAGGCCATTGTGGTCATTGGCGCACCCGCGGATCGACGAGAATATAAAGCATGTCCACGATGAAGTTGATGAGCACATAGATGGCGGCGACAACGAGCAGCGCGCCCTGGATGACCGGGTAATCGCGTCGCAGCACCGCGGAGACGACGAGATTGCCGACGCCCGGAAGGCCGAAGACGGTTTCCGTCACCACTGCGCCGGCGACCAGCATTGCCACCGATAGGCCGATGACGGTGATGATCGGGATCAAGGCATTCTTCAGTGCGTGCTTCAGGATGACGCGAGCTTCGCCGGCTCCCTTGGCGCGGGCGGTGCGTACATAGTCGTCTCCGAGGACATCCAGCATGGCGGCGCGGGTGAAGCGGGTGATCAGTGCCGAATTGACGATGCCGAGAGCCACGGCGGGCAGCACGAGGTGGTGCAGACGCTCGATGAATGATGTGCCGGGGCCACCGTAGCCGGAGGCGGGGAACCATCCCTGGCCGACCGCGAAGACCTGGATCAGGATCAGACCGAGCCAGAAGCTTGGCACGCTGGCCGCCACCATGGTGAGGGTCACGACGATCTGGTCGAAGATCGTGCCGCGCCTGACGGCCGACAGGATGCCGACCGGCAGCGCGATCGCGACCGCGATCAGGATCGAGAACAGGGTAAGGAAAAAGGTCGGTTCGGCACGCGCGGCAAGCGCCGTCGTGACCGGCTGGTTGAGGAAAATCGACTGGCCGAGATCGCCCTGCAATATGCCCAGGACGAACTGGCCATATTGCATGAGGAGCGGCGCATCGAGCCCGAGGCGGGTACGCAGTTGCGCGATGTCTTCCGGGGTCGCATCCGACCCCAGCATGACGGCGGCAGGATCGCCCGGCGTTACGCGGACGATGATGAAGACCACCGTCACGACGAGGGCGAGCACGATGGCCATGCCCCCCAGTCGCTTTAAGAGTGCCTGAGCGATCCGTGCCATAAGCCAGTCCTTACTTCTTCGGGCTCACGTTCCAGAAATGCGGCCAGTAGGTGGGCTCATAGCCCTCAACACCATTGGCAAGACCGGAAACCGCATTGAAGTTGCCTACCTTGTAGAGCGGTGCATCATCATAGATGACCGTCTGGATGCCTTCCCAGGCCGCCTTCTTGGCCTCGTCGGTCGTCGCGTCCATGTAGGCGGCAACCGCCTTCGCCTTCTGGTCGGAAACATACCAGCCCGGATAGGTGTCGGTAATCGTGTTGATCGTCGTCGGATCGCCGGGGAAATTGGAGTGGGTGATGAAGATGTCCCATTCCTTCGGGTCGGCGCGGCGGGTTGTCAGCGTTGCCCAGTCCACCACCTGCAGATCGACCTTGAAGCCTGCTGCTTCCAGATAGGCCTTTGCGACTTCGCCGATCTTGTAGTGGAATTCGTATTGGCGGCTGGTCATCAGGCGCAACGGAGTGCCGTCATAACCGGCCTCTTCCAGCAGCTTCGCAGCCGCTTCCGGATCACCTTCGCCGTAACGCTCGACGCCTGCATCGGTATGCCAGAAGGAGCCTTCGGGGAAGATCGAACCATCGACGCTGAAGAAGCGGTCGTCGGAGAAGGCGGCCAGCATCATGTCGTTCGGGTTGAGCGCTGCCTGAACCGCATGGCGAAGTTCCTTCTTCACGAGAAGGCCTTCCTTCATGTTCATGTTCATCGAGGCCCAGCCGGCATCCTTGAAGATGACGGGCTTGGCATTGCCGCTACCCTCGACGCGCTCATAGGCGCTGACCGGCAGCGAATCCGCATAGTCGAACTGGCCGGAGATCAGGCCTTCGACGCGGGTATTGGCATCGGGAACAGGAACGAAGCGGATTTCCTTGGCGATCGCCTCGCGCTTGCCGGCATAGTTGCTGATCTCGCCTTCGGGAGATTTGTAGTCGTCGAACCTGACGAGCTGAATGTACTGGTCCGGCTTGCGCTCCTTCAGGGCGTAGGGTCCAGTACCGACGAACTCGGTCAGCGTGTCGGCGATCTTTTCGGACGGCAGGATCACCGACGCCTGCGACAGCGTGGCGAGCAGCGGTGCATAGCGCGACTTCAGCTTGATGACGACGGCGTGGTCGCCGTCTTCCGTCAGGCTCTCGACGATGCCGGCAACCTGCTTGCCCTTGGAATTGATTGCCATCCAGCGCTTCAGCGAGGCCGTTACGTCCTTCGCGTCAAAGGCGCTGCCATCGTGGAACGTCACGCCTTCACGCAGCGGAATTTTGTAGGTGAGGCCGTCTTCGGAAAGAGTGGGCATGCCGGCGGCGAGCAGCGGCACCGATTTCCATTGGGCGTCATAGGTGTAGAGCGTCTCGAAAATGTGCTGGTCGATGGTCAGCACGATGTCGGTCGGCGTCTGCATGACGTCGAGCGTCGGGGGTTCTCCGATCGTCGCGACCGTCAGCACGCCCTCATTTGCCTGGGCGCCCGCCTGGGCCAGCGCCAGGCTGCTTGTGCCGGCAAGTGCTGCCAGCGTCATCAGAACGAATGCACTCTTTTTCATGGTCATCCCCTTCTTGTCTTGAGTGGTCAAACAATCTCGCCCGGCTTTCCTTCCGGTCGAAAATTCAGGTATCGTCCAGTCCCAGCGGATCGGCTATGCGCGGCCAGAGTTGTAGGCTCGCCTTGCGATAGGGCGTCGTTGCGGGATCTGTCGGATAGGAGGTCGGTGCGGCGATATAGACGATCTCGGAGGAGACCGGCTGAAAGCCCGCATAGAAATGGTTGGTCGACTTGATCAACAGATATGACTTGTCCGAAAAGTCGACGCCCTGGTTGGAGAAGATGTCGGGTTCGTAAGTCTGGGTCCGGCTGGTGATCAGCACGATCTCGATACCAGTGCCTACCGGACGGATCACGGCGGCGCTGCCGAGCGTCACGCGGCTGTTGCGGAAGCTCTGCCAGCCGGCATCGAAGACCTTTTGCACGGTGACGCGCAGGTCGATCGGGTCGCCGCCCTGGGGCCCCGATTTGCCGCCGACGCGCAACGCAAGTTCCGCACCCTCTCCTGCGGCATGGCAGAAGGCGACGGCGACCGGATCCCAAATCGTCGCCACGGCGAAATTATCCATGCCGCGCTCCATCATCCGGCGGAGGATGTGCGTCGCGTCACCGGCCACGCCGCCGCCGGGATTGTCCCAGATGTCGGCTATGGTCACCGGCATTTCCGGATGGGCGGAGCGGACCGCGATTGCTCTGTCGAGGCCGGCCTCGGTATCGAACATCGGCATCGCCGTGGTCTTTCGCAGGCCGTAGAGCTCGCGCCCGAGCCGAGCCGCCAGAGCATCGCCCTTCGCCTTGTCGTTGTCGGTCACGACGACGATGCGCGTTCCCATGTCGGGCAGGTCGCCGGCCATGAAGCCGTGGATGACGGAAGCGGAAAGGATCCCGTCCTTGCCTTCCAGTGCCTGCATCCTGTCGACGAAGGAGCGCATCGGCTCGCGGCTGGTGGGGAAAATGGTGATCATCCGGCAGTCGAAGGTCGAGATGACCGGCTTGATCTTGCCGCGCAGCGCCTGCAACGCAAGCTCGACCACATGTTCGCCACGTTGCTCGAAGTCCGTATGCGGGAATTCGAGGAAGGCTGCCATGATGTCGAGATTGGCCACCCGCAAGGCGGTCAGATGGCTGTGCGGATCGAATTCGGCGGCAATTACGACGTCCGGGCCGACAAGCTCGCGGACGCGGGACAGAAGGTCACCTTCCGGATCGTCATAGTCTTGAGCGGCCATCGCACCGTGCAGACCGAGCACGACGCCGTCGACCGGCAGCGCCGCCGTCAGCTCGGAAAGGATCAGGTCGCGCAGCGTCTCGTAGGTCCGGCGCTGGATCAGGCCCGCGGGTTCAGCCCAGCAGGACGTGCCTTCGATGACGGTGAAACCTTCTTCCCGGCCGCGGCGGCGCAGGATCGGAACGACGGAGGAGCAGAGTGTCGGCGTATCCGGGTGCTCCCCC
>DASUPM010000226.1:0-2426 GCA_036281095.1 Pseudorhizobium sp. | reverse complement strand
GCTACGCATGGCTTTTGTTTTTTCTATTGTGTGTGCGCTGCATAGATGCCATATCCGTGGAACCGAATGTCTCGTGCCGGAAGGGATCGCGCATGCATATCTTCAACTCCCCGCATCGGCGTAGCGCCCTTCGTGGCATGCTTGCGTCCCTGCTGGTTGCGGTGCTGGCCTTCCCCGGTTTCGCTGAAGTCGCACCGAGGAGTTCCGTCACCATCGGGATGGCGGTAGAGCCGACTGGCCTGGATCCGACCATTGCCGCGCCGGTCGCGATCGGCCAGGTCACCTGGCAGAATATCTTCGAAGGCCTGACGACCATCGACCGGAGCGGAAAAGTTCAGCCGCAACTGGCGGAAAGCTGGACGATCTCGGAAGACGGGCTGACATACACCTTCAAGCTCCGTCCCGGCGTCGTCTTTCACGATGGCGAAGCCTTCGATGCATCGGTGGCGAAGTTTGCGATCGACCGCGCTCGCGGCGAGAATTCCGTGAACCCGCAGAAGCGCTATTTCGGGACCATCGAAAGCATCGAGACACCCGATCCGCTGACGCTGGTGCTCAAGCTGACGGAACCGACCGGCAGTCTGCTCTACTGGCTCGCCTGGCCATCATCCAGCATGGTCGGCACGCAATCGGCCGAGAACAACAAGACGACGCCCGTCGGTACGGGGCCGTTCAAGTTCGCCGGCTGGTCGAAGGGAGAGAAGGTCGAACTCTCCCGCAATCCGGATTACTGGAATCCGGAGGGAGTGGCAAAGCTGGAAAGCGCCGTTTTCCGCTTCATCTCGGAGCCTCAGGCCCAGGCCGCCGCGTTGCAGGCCGGTGATGTCGATGCCTTCCCGGAGTTCGCCGCTCCAGAACTGATGGAGAGTTTCGAAGGCGACGACCGGCTCGTCACGGTCATCGGCAATACCGAACTGAAGGTGGTTGCAGGCATGAACAACGCCCGCAAGCCGTTCGACGACAAGCGTGTGCGCCAGGCTCTGATGATGGCGCTCGACCGCAGCATGATCGTCGAGGGCGCGTGGTCGGGCTTCGGGACGCCGATTGGTAGCCATTACACGCCCAACGACCCGGGCTATGCAGACCTGACCGGGGTCTATCCCTACGATCCGGAAAAGGCGAAGGCGCTGCTGGAGGAGGCGGGCTACGGCAGCGGGCTTACCTTCACCATCAAGGCGCCGCAGATGGCCTATGCCCAGCGGACATCACAGATCATGCAGGCCATGTTCGCGCAGATCGGAGTCACGATGAATATCGAGACGACCGAGTTTCCCGCCAAATGGGTTGCCGATGTGTTCAAGGCCGCGGATTACGACATGACGATCGTCGCCCATGCGGAGCCGATGGACATCGATATCTATGCCCGCGACGGTTACTACTTCAACTACAGGAACGAAAAGCTCGAGGCGGTTCTGGACAAGGTCCAGCAGACCACCGACCCTTCCGAGCAGGGGGCCTTCTACGAGGAGGCGCAGAAGATCCTGGCCGAGGACGTGCCGGCGCTCTACCTGTTCGTGATGCCGAAGCTCGGCGTATGGGACAAGGCCCTGCAGGGCCTGTGGGAAAACGAACCTATTCCGTCGAACGTGCTGCGGGAGGTTCACTGGGCGGAATAGGAGCGGGCAATGCCGAAGACTGACCTGCCTCGTCCGCTTCCGCGGCAGGGGACGAGCGGCTCTGGAGACGGGTCATGGTCTCCCTGATCCTGCGCCGGTTGACCGGTCTTGCGGCAACGCTTCTCGTGGTTTCGATCCTGATCTTCGTGGTGATGGACCTGCTGCCGGGCGATCCCGCCTCGATCATGCTGGGGACATCGGCGAGCCCCGATACGCTCGCCGCGCTCCAGCGGGAACTCGGCCTGGACCAACCCCTGCCGTTGCGTTACCTCGAATGGCTGGGAGGTCTGCTACACGGTGACCTCGGTCTCTCCTATACCTATGGCGTGCCGGTTGCCGGGTTGATTGCCGATCGTCTTGCCGTGACGCTGCCGCTGGCTGCGATGGCGATCCTGCTGTCGGTTGCCGTCGCGGTGCCTCTCGGCGTCCAGGCGGCGCGTCATCATAACAGCGCGCTCGATCTGGCCATCGGCCTGTTTTCCTATGTCGGCATCGCCGTTCCCGCGTTCTGGCTCGGGCTCTTGCTCGTCCTGATCTTCGCAACGACCCTCGGCTGGATGCCGGCCGGCGGCTTTCCCGGATGGGAGGCGGGGCCTCTTGCGGCGATGAAGGCGCTGATCCTGCCTTCGCTGGCGCTGGCGCTGCCACAGGCGGCGGTCCTGATGCGAGTCACCCGCTCGGCCGTGCTGGAGGTATTGGGAGAGGATTTCGTGCGTACCGCGCGGGCCAAGGGACTGGGGGAGGGGGCCGCCGTCTGGCGTCATGCCCTGCCGGCGGCGCTTGTCCCGATCATCACCGTGCTCGGCCTGC
>DASUPM010000225.1:0-2955 GCA_036281095.1 Pseudorhizobium sp. | reverse complement strand
CGTCGTCGTCAGCGAGGCGAAGCTGCCGGCCATGGGGCGGCTGACGGTGCCGATGATCGTCGTGGACGACGTGCTGGCCGCCCTCGGCCGGCTGGCGGTCGCGGCGCGGGAGCGCTCGACGGCTCAGATCGTTGCCGTGACGGGATCGGTCGGCAAGACGACGACGAAGGAGATGCTCCGCCATGTTCTCGGCCCCTCCGGCAAGGTGCACGCCGCGGTCGCCTCCTTCAACAACCACTGGGGCGTGCCGCTGACGCTCGCACGCATGCCGGAGGATACCGAATTCGGCGTCTTCGAAATCGGCATGAACCATCCGGGGGAAATCCGTCCTCTGGTAAAGCTGGTTCGCCCGCACGTGGCGATCATCACCACCATCGCTGCGGCCCATCTCGGCCACTTCACCAGCGTCGAGGAAATCGCTGCCGCCAAGGCGGAAATCTTCGAGGGAGTGGAACCCGGCGGCGCCGTCATCCTCAACCGCGACAACAAGCACTACGCCTTCCTGGAGCAGCGCGCCCAGGACGCCGGCATCGAGCGGATCTACAGCTTCGGGCAGCATGCCAAGGCCGATTTCCGCCTGGCGGATTTCGAAGGCGACGGACGCAGTTCCACGATCTGGGCGACGCTGAACGGCGAGACGGTCGAGGTCCATATCGGATCTCCCGGGCGCCACATCGCGGAGAACGCGATGGCAGCGCTCGGCGAATGCCTGCTTGCCGGTGCCGATCTGGCGAAGGCGATCGGTGCGCTTGCCGACCTGCGTCCGGTCAAGGGGCGGGGCGAGCAGCACCGGCTCGGCATCGGCGAGGGAATTCTGACCCTGATCGACGAGAGCTACAACGCCAATCCTGCCTCCATGCGGGCAGCCATCGCCCTGCTTGCGGCAACGGAGCCGCAGATTTCCGGGCGCCGGGTGGCGATCCTGGGCGACATGCTGGAGATGGGGGAGTTCTCCGCCAAGGTCCATGAGGAACTCGCCGGTCCGCTCCTCGCAGCCGGCATCGAGCATGTGTGGCTGGCGGGCGAGGAAATGACGGCGCTGCGCGATGCGCTACCCGAAAGCGTGCATGTGGAATACCGCCAGAAGACCGACGAACTCCTCCCGTTCGTGATCCGCTCGGTGATACCGGGCGACGTGGTGATGGTGAAGTCGTCGCTCGGGCTCGGCTTCGGCAAGATCGTTTCGGCACTTATTGACAATTATCCGGCAGTCTCCGACACGGAGCGCCAAATCTAATACGGCTTCTAGAAAGGGCCATGAATGCTGATCTGGCTTGTGGAACTGGCGGACACGTTCCAATTTTTCAATCTCTTCCGGTATATCACGTTCCGCACCGGTGCCGCGCTCTTCACCTCTGCCCTGATAGTCTTCCTGTTCGGGCCGCAGATGATTTCCTCCCTCAGGGTCCGTCAGGGCAAGGGGCAGCCGATTCGCGCCGATGGACCGCAGACGCATTTCAAGAAGGCCGGTACGCCCACCATGGGCGGCCTGATGATCCTCGCCGGCATCATCGGCGGCTCGCTGCTCTGGGCGGACCTGTCGAACGTCTATGTCGTCGCCACCCTTCTGGTGACGCTCGGCTTCGGCGCCATCGGCTTCTATGACGACTACCTCAAGGTCACGAAGCAGACGGACAAGGGATTTTCCGGCAAGGCCCGCCTGGGAATCGAGTTCCTGATCGCAGCGGTCGCCGTGTTCTTCATGATGCGGATCGCGCTGGCCACCGGGCAATCCACCAACCCGACCCTCGGCTCGTCCATCGCCTTCCCGTTCTTCAAGGACTTCTTCATCGACCTCGGCATCTTCTTCGTCTTCTTCGGCGCCTTCGTGATCGTCGGCGCGGGAAATGCGGTGAACCTGACGGATGGACTCGATGGCCTCGCGATCGTGCCGGTGATGATCGCCGCCGCCTCCTTCGGCGTCATCGCCTATCTCGCCGGCAACGGTGTCTTCGCCAACTATCTGCAGATCAACTTCGTGCCCGGCACCGGCGAACTCGCCGTCATCCTGGGCGCTGTGATCGGCGCCGGCCTCGGCTTCCTCTGGTTCAACGCCCCGCCGGCGGCCATCTTCATGGGCGATACCGGATCGCTGGCGCTCGGCGGCCTGATCGGCTCCGTTGCGGTGGCCACGAAGCACGAGATCGTCATGATCATCATCGGCGGCCTGTTCGTGATGGAGACCCTGTCGGTCATCATCCAAGTCGGTTTCTTCAAGATGACGGGCCGCCGCGTCTTCCTGATGGCGCCGATCCACCATCATTTCGAAAAGCTCGGCTGGACCGAAAGCCAGGTCGTGATCCGGTTCTGGATCATCGCCGTGGGGCTGGCGCTGCTCGGCCTCTCCACGCTCAAGTTGCGGTGAGGCGATGATCCCGGTCACCACATTCTCCGGCAGGAAGGTCGCCCTCTTCGGACTGGGGGGCTCGGGCCTTGCGACCGCGCAAGCCCTGGTTGCCGGTGGAGCGGAGGTGACCGCCTGGGACGACAACCCGGACAGCGTCGCGAAGGCGGCGCAGTCGGGAATTCCGACGGCTGACCTGCGTGGCCTGGACTGGCCGGCGCAGGCGGCATTCGTCCTGTCGCCCGGCGTCCCGCTGACGCATCCGAAACCGCACTGGAGCGTCGATCTCGCCCGTGCCTCCGGTGTCGACATCATCGGCGACGTCGAACTTTTCGTTCGCGAGCGCCGGGCGCATGCACCCGATTGCCCGCTCATCGCCATCACCGGCACCAACGGCAAATCCACCACGACGGCGCTGATCGCCCATATCCTCAAGGACAGCGGACGAGACACACAGCTCGGCGGCAATATCGGCACCGCCGTCCTGACACTCGAACCGCCGAAGGCGGAGCGGTACTACGTCGTCGAGTGCTCCTCCTACCAGATCGATCTCGCTCCGACGCTTGATCCCACAGCGGGCATCCTGCTCAACCTGACCCCCGATCACCTCG
>DASUPM010000224.1:0-3391 GCA_036281095.1 Pseudorhizobium sp. | reverse complement strand
GAGACCGACCTCGACGGGCGCGTGTTCGGCGCGAACGGCGAGATCATGCCCGGGCTTTATGCCGCCGGAGAGGCGTCGGGTTTCGGCGGCGGCGGCATGCACGGCTACCGCTCGCTGGAAGGCACCTTCCTCGGCGGCTGCCTGTTTACCGGCAGGACCGCGGGCCGCGCGGCGGCCGCAGCCCTTCTCTGATTTCCATCGACCGCTCAGGGCTTGCCGTTCGTCCAGTTCACCTGCTGGCCGTAGAGCGGCACGGTGGAAATCGCCATCTTCGCCGATCCCTCGACCACCTGCCGTGAATGGGCGAGATAAACGAGGGTATCGTTGGCCTTGTCGTAGATGCGCTTGACCAGCAGGTCCTTCCAGATCAGCGAGCGGCCCTGCCGGAAGACTTCTTCGCCATCCCGGGAAAGATCGATATCGCCGATCTCGATCGGGCCGGTCTGCCGGCAGGCGATCGAACTGTTTGACGGATCCTCGAACCAGTTGCCCTGCTTCAGCCGATCGATGATGGAGCGGTCGAAATAGGAGACGTGGCAGGTGACGCCTTTCACCTCCGGGTCGGCGACCGCCTCGACGATGATGTCGTTGCCGATCCAGTCGACGCCGACCTCGCCCACGACCTCGGCGGAAGCGGACGCGACGACACCGATCGAAAGGCAGGCGGCGGAAAGAGTGACGAGCAGGTGCTTCATAGGACGGAGCCTCCGGTAAACGATCCGTGATGACAAATAAGCGCGGCGTCTCCGGTTACAAGCGGGCGGGTACCGACCGCTATTTGAGCCGGCAGGTGCATGGCGCATAGCCGCCATGGAAGAGGCGTCCCACCTTCATGCCGATCATCGTGGGAATGTCACGCACATGGGCTACGCCCAGCGACTTTCCGATGGCGATGGCGGCCCGCGCGCAGACGGCGGCGTCCTCCGCCGCATTATGGTGCGCGAACTGCAGGCCGAGATGAGCCGCCAGCGCGTTCAGCCTGTGAGACCCGAGATGCGGCCAGACCTTCTGGGCCATCTTGACGCTGCAGAGATAGGAGAGTTCGGGATAGCCGCGGCGATAGAGATCGAGACAGGCGCGCCAGACGCTGAAGTCGAAGGCCGCATTGTGGGCGATCATGGTCGCATCGCGGAAATCGTCGACGAACTCCTCCATCACCTCCGGAAACTCCGGAGCATCCTCCACGTCTTCCGGACGGATGCCGTGGATGGCGATGTTGAAGGAGGAAAACCGCATGTCGTGCGGTCGGATCAGCCGTTCCTCGACCCGCACCACCTCGCCCTCCTCTATCCACGCGAGCCCGACCGAGCAGGCGCTACCGCGGGTTTCGTTGGCGGTCTCGAAATCGATGGCGATGGTTTTCAAAGTCATTTCCCGGAGGTCGTTTCGCCACTTCTACCGCCGGGGCGGCGATTCGGCAAAGCGAGGAGTGAGCTGCACCACCTCTTGAAAAATTTATGGAAAGAAGCGAGATTGGTCACAAGTGACCATTTTATTGGAGGTCGTCGTGTCCACAATCAGCCTGAAAGACGCCAAAGCCGGTTTTTCCGCAATCGTGGACAAGGCGGGTTCGGGCGAGTTCGTCACGATCACACGCCACGGCAAACCTGCCGCCGTCCTGGTGAGCGTCGATGCTGCGGAGGCAGCGAAAAAGGCGACGCGACGGGCGCGTAAAAGTCTTACCGATCATCTACTTGCCTTCCCCCGGGTCGAGGAAGAGGTGTTCGAGCGCAATCTTTCGCCCTCGCGGGACGCAGATCTTTGACCGGCTTTCTGCTGGATACCAACGTCGTATCCATGTCCTCGCCCGCCCGGGCGACAGACGAAGCTTTCACGCAATGGTTACGACGGCAAGAGACGGTGGATTCGCTGTTCATTTCGGTCGTCACCATTCACGAAATCACGAAGGGGATCGTCCTGCTCGAGCAGAAGGGAGCCACAGCGAAAGCCCGCGACATTCGGGCATGGCTGGACACGCTGGTGTCCCACTTCCACGACCGCCTCCTGCCCTTCGATATCGGCACGGCTGCCCTGGCCGGCGAACTGGAAGCGCAAGCACTATCCTCCGGCCATCACCCCGGAATGGCCGATGCCATGATTGCAGCCACCGCCAGGATGCACGACCTCACGGTCGTCACCCATAATGTACGCGATTTCCGCACCTTCCCGGTCGATATCAAGACGCCGGCAGATCTTTTGGTCTGACCCCTACCCGCCGACCAGCGCCAGCCACTCGTCCTCGTCCATCACCTGCACGCCGAGTTCCGCCGCCTTGGCGAGCTTGGAACCGGCGCCGGGGCCGGCGACGACGATATCGGTCTTCTTCGACACCGAGCCGGCCACCTTTGCTCCCAGGCTTTCGGCACGCGCCTTGGCTTCGTCCCGGGTGAATTTTTCGAGCGAACCGGTGAAGACGACCGTCTTGCCGGCAACAGGACTGCCGCTCGCGGAAACCTGCTCCGCTGCCTGGGGAGCCACCTCGTCCAGCAGTCGTGCGATGACGTCGATGTTGCGCGGCTCCTTGAAGAATTCCACGATCGCGCGCGCCACGACCTCGCCGATACCCTCGATGCTGTTCAGGTGCTCCCAGGCATCGCCGGAGAAGGCGGCTGCCTCCTTCATCGCCTCCGCGAAGGCGTCGTAGCTGCCATAGGCGCGCGCCAGCAACTTGGCCGTGGTCTCGCCCACATGACGGATTCCCAGCGAATAGATGAAGCGATGGAGAGCGATGTTGCGCCGCTCGTCGATGGCGTTGAAGAGCTTGCCGACGCTTACCCGGCCGAAACCCTCGATATTCTCGAGCTTGGTCAGCGGCGAGGCTTCCTGCCGCTTCCTCAGCGTGAAGATGTCGGGCGCGGCCTTGATCGACAGGGCAGGATCGGCGGCTTCGAAGAAAAAGTCGATCTGCTTCGCACCCAGCCCTTCGATGTCGAAGGCGTTGCGCGAGACGAAGTGCTTCAGGTGTTCGGTTGCCTGTGCCCGGCAGACGAAACCGCCCGTACAGCGCGTGACCGAATCGAGCTTGCCGGTCTTCTCGTTCTTCTCCCGCACCGCATGGCTGCCGCAGACCGGGCACTTCTTCGGAAACTCGTAAGGCACGGCATCGGCCGGACGCTTTTCCATGACCACGTCCAGCACCTGCGGGATGACGTCCCCTGCCCGCTGCACGATCACCGTATCTCCGACGCGGATGTCGTGCTCCTCTTCGCGGATGCGCTCGCCGGAATTACCGATACCCTTGATGTAGTCCTCGTTGTGCAGCGTGGCATTGGTGACGACCACCCCACCCACCGTCACCGGCGTCAGCCGCGCGACGGGCGTCAATGCTCCGGTGCGGCCGACCTGGATATCGACCCTTTCCACCCTCGTGAAAGCCTGTTCGGCCGGGAAC